>JAFGIC010000021.1 GCA_016929815.1 Deltaproteobacteria bacterium | reverse complement strand
CAGGCCTGGAATCACCATGACAATTGAAATCTGTCCTCTCATAACAATTTGATCCATAAAAGGCGCAAGCCTTACATATGTTCGTAACCGGAGCATGAGTAATCGGCTGCTCGTAATATTCCTTGCCGTCGATGGTTACTTTGTTAAGTTGCCTGTTCATCGCACTTCAGCGCCGGCAAAAGTTTTAACTTCATTCCCCAGGGCGAGATATCCTTTACCTGGAACCTGCTGCCCCGGATCTCCAGCTCTTCACCGACTGTGAAAATACCTTTTGATTTTGGATATTTTTCCCTCATGTCATCCAAGAATTCTAAGTCTTTTACTTCTTCAAACCTTCCTTCTCCTGTATCCATTGCTTCCTCCTTTATTATTATTGAAAGGCAACACATCTTTTAAATGCCCTGAGTGATTTATTACAGCTTTAGCCACTGCCATACCTTGTTTTTTTGGCCGTTTCTCTGTTGGATAAAAATATTGTTTCGCGAACGCCGCTTTCCATTCTTCAAACATCGAATACATTGGTAAAATTCCGCAAGGATAGATCTGCATGATCTTTAGAATAATATCTGTATTAAGTACTCCCCGGAATTCTCCCCAGTCTTCTTGGGCAGTTTTGACATATAACCACCATCCGCCATAAGGGAAACCCCTATTGTAGAATGTCCAGATAAAACAGGGCTTAACTATATCCTCATAAGAGAGACGTTTTGTGATCAATTCTTCTTGCTGCCTTTCTCTTTTCGCAGACAAAATATCTGCTTTTGTAATTGGCTGTCCATTAATGACACGAATAACATCCAGAGGATAATTGCTTAAAAATCCACGTTCATTAAAATCAAATTGTTCTATTTTCATTTCTTTAAAGCTTCCGGCCATTGCCTCCATATCTCCCCGTCAAGCTCCGGCATTGATACTACTTTTCCATTTATTTCCATCTGCTTCAGAAAGAAGGGGACTCCTGCATTTGTGCATTGATCTCTTAAGTTCCTGAACCATTCAATCTTTGACGGCCTCCTGTTTCCCCCGGATTCACAGCCGGCTATAACCCAATCAATATTTGGTGAAATATTTTTTCTTAAAACATTCCACAAAGAAACGCATCCATCATGCCTTTTAGATTCTATTCTTGTTAAATCAATTTCTGATAGCATAGGCTCAATACTCACAAACCGGACAGCAGCCGGGATATTAAGTAAAACAGGTATGCGCTTATCTGCCTGCTCCTGATTTTCCACTGTAACCCCGATCCAAATATGAGAAGGAACAGGCCGGGGGGTATTGTTTTCATCTGCAAAAAAAGCAAAAACCCAATCCTCCATTCTTTTGGGTCTTTTTGTTAAAACCAAAAATGTATGTTTCGGAGACTTGGGGAAACTGCCACATACGCACATTTGAGACCATATCCTTAATAATGAATGATCATCAACGCTCTCATGAAATAGATCACCCATAAATTGAACACCTATGATCGAGGGTTTTTTTCTATGTGATGGCTCCTCTAATCTGGATTTAACAATAATTGGATCTCCTTCTCCGCCATAGGCAAGCCTGGTTCGCCAATTTAGCTTCTTATTATTCTTAAGCCTATCTGCTGTTCTCATGTGCCAGCAGTTGGCGCAGCCTTCTGAAACTGGCTTACAGCGCATTGCAATCGGGTTCCAGGTATAGTCTAAATATTCAATTCCTGTTTTATTCATCTTTTAATTCCCTGTCTTCTTCTGGATAAAACCTTAAATACTTTCCATCTTTTTTCATCTTAATCCCTTCAATAACTCCTATATCAATAAAATGTCTTATGCTCTGCTTTGCCGTACCTACCGTACTATAATGATGATCGGTCTTATCTATTAAGTCTTTTAGTATGATTCCGGGCTCATTACGTACTATTTCTTGAACACGCCTGCAGGTCTTTTTAAAGGGAGTAAAGTACCCGCCATTACTGCTTCCGGCATCAACCATATTTTTTTGTTCAGCATAAAGCTTTATATGTTTTGTTCTGGCTTTCCTGTGAAGTCGAGGCTCGGTTGGAGTTGATATATTTTCATAATAATTATGATTATAAACTTCAAAGCATCCAATTCCTTTCCACTCCAAAAACTCTCTTAACAGCTTTCTATTATCTCTCCTGGAATACGGCACAGCTATTGAAGTGTAGTGAAAATAAGGAGTTCTTTCTATCGCCTGTCCAAGTAAAGACATTGAAAATGATTTCTTGCATTCTATTACCCACAAAATGTTTCCCATCTTAGCCACGATATCGGCCACACCTCCAGGGCATACAACCTCCTGATAGACTTCCCACCTAAGATCTTTTAAATGGGAAACCACTATTTTTGCCAGTTCCTGCTCTGAATCAAAGCTGTTCCTCACCAAACATTAACCTCTAAATACTGCTTGCAGTCCTCATATGCAGTTTCAAAACCGTCTCCTATTCGCCGCTTTAGGCAAAGCTTCATATACCCTGGCAGCAAATTCCAGCATCGATAACAGAACGCCTTTTTGTCATCCTTTGCTCTCCCGCATGCACATTCCGGAGATTTTAGGACAATGAGATAGTAGAGCCTTGACCTTATCCGGCCGTCTTTATCGACTATCGCTGTTTCGCATTTTTGAGGGTGCAGATTCTTCATGCAGAAATTGTCTTCCTGGTGATATGTGCATTCTTTGTTGTAACATTTGCCTAGCATAAATTACCCCTTATGTTCATAGACTTCATATTCCAGACCTTCGAAAATCCAACGATATGAGGAAGCATGTCTCGGTCTTTTATTAATATGCATCATCAATTCTCTTTTGCCTGTTACACCCTTAATTTCAAAATTATGAACTGATCTCATATGCTCGTTCAAATCATCTACTTTGTGAAATTCCTGGTCTTTGTTGCACTGGCAGATAAAATAATGATATGGCTTATTCTCTTTCATAAAATACTTGTCTCACTATTAAACTGTTTCAGGATATTTGCCTTTTTTATGTTTTCAGTCAGATTCACAAGTGATTCTGTTGTATCTATTGGCAATGCGGCGATGTTCCCAGGGGAAGGCTTAATAAGTTTCATATCATCTGCAAACTCAAGCCATCCCCCGCAATTGATACAGATAGAAAGGTCTCCGGGCTTTGGTGAAAAATTTTCATTGATATCTGCATTACTCACCGCATCCAAGGCATAACCGCACCATGGGCATTTAAATTCATCTAACCTTGTTGTTTTCATATCGTAGTCACTTCCTGAAGGTTATAAGCTTAATAATTTCATCAGGGACCTGGAATAACCCTGGCATTCCCCTATAAATTGGTTTTTCTTCGAACTCCCTGGGATCACTGAGCACAAGGCCATACTTCCCAAAGAACCATTTTGAATCACTGGCCCCAACGCAATCAGTAACCTCAACAATCCCCTCAAGCCTGCCGAATGTATGGTGTTCCATATCCGGGATATCTATTCCCATGTTACGTTTTATATAGAGATACCCCAGCCGGTCCCAGGTCTTAGATGAATGAATTATCAAAGGGCCTCGATGCTTGAATTTCATATCCCGGTTTTCGATGTCTTTACCGAGATGAAAGATGCAGTATGGCCATGGGGGACGGATGCTGATTGCTTTCAAAGCAGTCTCCTTTTAAAATGCCCCACTTCGCATAAAGCCGGGCGGGGGCAATAAATCTTGCCGGTACTGTCATTCAGAAAGGAATTTATTATGTTTGCAGCTTCCCTGCTTTCCACCTATGCAAAGGGAGTTCATGGTCTCCCTCTCCCGACATCGAGCAGGGGTTGGTTCGCTGGGGCCGCTGCTGCCCCCTTGGAGGCGTCGGGATTCCATTAATCTTCATCGTAATACGGATTATCATCCCAATCGTTTTGATAATCATAGAACCTGAAATCATCCAATGCTTTAACAGTTGCCTTTTGTTCAGGTGTCCATTCTGAAGTGGGAAAATTCTCTTTGATAATTTTTACCTTTCTCTCAAGATCTGCATGCTTTCCGTCCTGATACGGGATATGATTTTTGGCGATCTTGTATTGAGCAACGGACTTGTCTACAAGCCTTTGAGCATCCTTTCTCAATTCATTTACTTGATCAATAGTGAGGTCTTCATCAGTCCCGAGACATATCTCAAAATGACAGTAATCATACGAGTTCATAACTTTCACGCTACATTTCGGCATATCTTTTTTTATCTCCTTTGGTTTATTGATTGTGGCCATGGCACGGCCTTTGTCGGCACCCTCCGCCGCTTCGTCCGCACCTGGCTGATTCCAGTAATATTGTTTCTTGTTCCGTTTAACGGATAAAACTCCTGTACATATTTTAAACATTCTTCCAGCTCTAACAGTTCCATCAAGTTTCTGGCTTTCCGGAAGTGTGTCTTGATCTCGGTATTTACTTTTTGGGGTTTATGCCTGTTGTCAAAAGCGAACTTGCAGACGTGCTTGTCTATCCGGGTCCTGAGCTCCGATTCTTTTTCGCTGATCGTGAGTGGCGGAGTGTAGCCGGTCGGGATTTCGCCCAAGGATATTTCCCGGGCTCCGGATATGCTGCCGTTTAATGGGATGATGTCATATCTCTTTTCGCCATTACCCTTGTTCTCTGATTTTACTTCAGACTTTTCTGTGCTTTTCGCTGCCTGGGTCTGCTCCGATTTAATGACGTCTACAACGCTCCTGAACAGCGGATCATCTGGCGCGAATATAAAGCCCTGCTGTGTCTCATATGGGCCGGATTCCGGATCTATTCTGACCGCCCTGGCTATGACCTGCTCAATCCAGGGAATACTGCGGATATGAGTTAGAAAAATGATGTGGGTTAAAGGCTTACAGTCAAAACCTTCATAGGTCATCGCTACGCTGACAAGTATCTTAAGGCTGCCGTGCTTGAATTCCTTTATCACTTGTATTGCCTTGGCATCATCTGAAGTTGCGATTTGAGAGGTAAAACCCATAATATCGAGCAATTTCTTTATTTGTTTTGTGTGCTTAATATCGGCGCATACTACCATCAGCTTTGAACTGGGATGATCTTTCCTATGTTCAATCCAGTGATTGAGACCGATCCTTAAGAGGTCTTCGGCGAACTTTGTTGAGAGAGCAGTATAAATCGCATCTCCTGTCTTAAAATTCTGCTCCGACAGTTTCCCTTTTATTATCTGTCCTTTCTTGTTTTCGTACTCAATTTCACCATCATGAAGAAAGAACTTTAAAGGCAGGATCGCTTTTTCTCTTAAGGCGTCTGACCGGGTGTACCGGATGAGGTTTTGTTCACCATTAAAATCGGGTTCATATGTATTTTTGCCGGTTCTCTTATATGGTGTCCAGGCAATGCGCTTATCATCTCCCCTTGAAAGGGTACCGGTCATGAATATTTTAAACTTGGCTTTATCAACGATGTGCTTTAATGCGACATGCCACACTCCGTCCAGTTCGCAATGATGCCATTCATCCAGGACGATTATGTATCTATGTTCATTAAACTCCCTGAGAACGGTCAATTTATTATCAACACCTATGGCCTGGTAGGTAGTGACAAACCCCTGTGTGCCTCTGCATGGATTATATTCATTGGTCGATGTGCGGATATTGTAATTATGATTGAACATCTTGCGGAAAAAGGGATCAATGAAGTTAGATTCAGCCTGATATCCAAGGGTAAGGCGCGGCACCATCCAGGCTATCCGGTCCGCAAGCCCCGCTTTTATAAGATTGCAGGCCTGAATAGGAATGCATGATTTACCGGCTCCGGGTGTGGCGTGAAGGTAAGTTACAGGAAGATCCTCGCCTGAAATTATGCGATCGGTAATCTGCTCAAATTCTGATTGATGTTTTCTTAACATTGAAGCTCCCTGCATGTGAGATCTCGCCCAATAGATCCCTCCCAGTGCCTGATAAGATCACATAAATAATTACCTTTCCTAGGACCCTTCCAGATATTGTTCCAGTAATGCAAAAATATTTTTTGCTCTTTTACCGGTAAATCTTTCAACATTTTTCTTCCTTTGCGCCACTGGTAAGCGTCGAACTGGCGCATATGCTGTATCATTTTCAAAATTGCTTGATCATAGAAAGCGATCCTTTCTTCAGGAGTGGGCTGCTTTTGTGCAATCTGATCCGCAAACAGGGGGAGCTTATCTCGTTCACGCTTCAGCGCTCGTCTGGCCGCAGCCAACCGCCTTGGATTGGGCTCAAAGTTTTTTTGTTTTATGATCTCCCTGGATGTGTCACGATCAAATTTCATTATTCAACCCTTATCCCGCAATCTGCAAAAACAAGCCTGTGATCTGCCAGTTCAACACACTCCCGTTTATGGGTGATGAAATAGCAGTCCTGAAAATTACCCTTTTCCATGAACTTCGGATAAAGAGAGATGAACCGCTTTGCATTCTCGACATCAAGGGGACCGTCCAGTTCATCATTGAATGCTGTCAGATAGTTGTATGTTGATTTCTGTTTCGAGATAAGAGTCATGCCAAGCCTGAGTGCCTGGACAGGCCAAATCTTTTCCCCTCCGGACCTAAGCTCCAGCGGTACTTCGTCTCCGTCATCGTCAATGACCATAATCCTGAAAACTTCTTTGCCTGTGTCCGGATCCTGGGTAATGATTTTTATGGTGCCGAAATTTGAGTTCGAAAGAAGATCATTTGTTTCATGTACGATGTTCGGTACAACAGAATCAATTTCCAGCGCACGCAACCCGTCTTTTGAGCATGCCAACTGGCAATAGAGCCATAAACCCATTTGGCCTGTGACTGTCTTTTTCTCTGAGTTAGCTGCTGTTAATTCCTGATTAAGCTTTGCAATCTCCTGGGCCTCGCGTTCAAGGTCTTTTATCCGGATATCCGTCTGGTTAATGTCAATTTTTGTCGAGTCTAAGAGAGAGTTTAATCCTACCAGGTCCTTGGTCATGGTCTGGATTCTGGACTCAACCTCGGTGTCTATTGTTGTTTGAAGAGTAAATAGAAGCGCTGCGGTTTCTGCCTCTCGATTTCTAAGATCGTTTAACCGGGTATCCCATTTTGTTTTAAGGGCAACGCCTTCCTTTGTGACTTCCTCTTTCTGCTTTTTTAGACTGTCAATATTAGCCT
>JAFGIC010000166.1 GCA_016929815.1 Deltaproteobacteria bacterium | reverse complement strand
GCCGTCGCTCAACGGATAAAAGGTACTCCGGGGATAACAGGCTTATCTTCTCCAAGAGTTCATATCGACGAGAAGGTTTGGCACCTCGATGTCGGCTCATCGCATCCTGGGGCTGAAGAAGGTCCCAAGGGTCCGGCTGTTCGCCGGTTAAAGCGGTACGTGAGCTGGGTTCAGAACGTCGTAAGACAGTTCGGTCCCTATCTGTCGTGAGCGCAGGAAATTTGAGAGGATACGTCTTCAGTACGAGAGGACCAAGACGTACGAGCCTATGGTGTTCCAGTTATCGCGCCAGCGGTAGTTGCTGGGTAGCTATGCTCGGAAAGGATAAGCGCTGAAGGCATATAAGCGCCAAGCCTCCCTCAAGACTAGATTTCCCTCCCCGCAAGGGGACGAAGACACCTTGAAGACTACAAGGTTGATAGGCCAGATGTGTAAGCCCCGTAAGGGGTTCAGCTTACTGGTACTAATCTGTCGAGCGGCTTGACCACTTGCTATCATATAAGGGACGGTTCTGCAACCAAACGCAGACCCGTCCCGCATACTATGATAAATCTGTGAAGGGACAGGTCTGAATTTGGATTCAGAACCGTCCCTGAGTCTCTTCGGCTACTTCAAAATATATTGTTATTTCATTTTTATCTTTAGTCGGCGGACTATTGTCTAACGACTACCGACAAACACATTCCCGGTGGTAAATAGCGAGGGGGAAACACCCGTTCCCATTTCGAATACGGTAGTTAAGCCCCTCAGCGCTGATGGTACTATGCTGGAAGCGGTATGGGAGAGTAAGTCGCTGCCGGGTTATAAATTTAAAAAGGGACAGCATCCATTTAATGATTTTATAATATTGGAAGCTGTCCCTTTTTTTACTTCTTGACAAAAATATAGACTTAATATATATTAGTTGTTATTAATTAACTGATAATAATAACCAATGAAAAAGGAGTGAAAAGTGGCTGAGTATGAAGCAAAGAATATCAGGAATGTTATTGTATTGGGTCATTCAGGTTCAGGAAAGACCACATTGGTTGAGCATTTATTGAGTCAAACGGGTGCCATCCCGAAGCCAGGCAGCATAGATGACGGAAACACGGTCTGCGATTATAATCCCGATGAGATAGAAAGGAAGATTTCCATAAATTCAGCCCTTGTCAATTTTGTTGCGGAAGATGTCAAGGTTAATTTAATCGATACGCCCGGATACGCTGATTTTGTAGGCGAGGTAATAGGGACATTACAGGCGGTCGATGGCGCAATATTAGTATTGAACGCAGTCAACGGTATAGAGACGGGAACAAATCAGGCTTTTAAATTTCTGGAGCAACGCAACACCCCGTTTTTTGTATTTGTCAATAGGATGGATAAAGAAAACGCCAATTTCAACAAATGCCTTGACGCTTTGCAGAAGAGATTCGGCAAGAGATGTGTTATATTGGGATATCCCATCGGCAAGGAAGCATCTTTTAAAGGAACCGCGAATTTATTGACCAAGGAAGGTTTAGATTCCCTGGCCAGCGATGAAAGAGATAATGCCATGGCGGAAGCGCAGTCGTTGGTCGAAGGCATAGCCGAATCTGACGATGCTTTACTAGAAAAATATTTGGATAAAGGGGAGCTCGCTAAGGAGGAACTGGAGAATTCATTGAAGAAAGGCGTGTGCGAAGGCAATATTATTCCCGTCATTGCCGGAGCGGCGTCTTCAGACATGGGTATTAAAGAGGCGATTTCTGTTATCAAGAACTATCTACCTTCTCCGGAAGACAAAGGTGCGCGAGAGGTGGTCAATCCAAACGACAACAGCAAAGTAATCCTTGAGCCGAAAAAGGACGGTCCGTTCGCAGCCCATGTGTTCAAGACCATTTCAGACCTTTACGTAGGACAGATAACGATATTTAAAATCTACAGCGGCAGTGTAAGCTCCAATTCCTCTTTTTTTAATGTTACAAAAAGCACCAGGGAGAAGATAAGTCAGCTCTCTATAATGGAAGGAAAGCAGCTTAAGGCGGTGGATAAACTAAACGCCGGAGATATCGGGTGTGTTACAAAACTGAAAGAGACATCGACCGGTGATGCCTTGAGCGACGAGAAGAACCCGATCGTATTTCCTGCAATAAATATTCCAGAGCCGGTTATGTCATTTTCCGTAAGACCCAAAACCCGTTCAGACGAAGATAAGATATCGGCGTCACTTCATAAATTGACTGCCGAGGATCTTGCCTTTAAGGCCGTGAGGGATCCCCAAACCAAGGAGTTGATTGTATCGGGAATGGGGGACCTGCACCTGAATATAATGATTCACAGGATGAAGGAGAGATTTGGCGTCCAAGTCGATATAGGCACGCCGAAGGTCGCTTATAAGGAGACTGTCACGAGTAAGGGGGACGCCCAGTATAGACACAAGAAACAGTCGGGAGGCGCAGGGCAGTTTGCCGAAGTGTGGATGAGAATAGAGCCGCTTCCGCGCGGGACGGGCTTTGAATTTGTCGATGAAGTCGTCGGAGGGGCAATACCCGCCCAATTCGTGCTAAGTTGCGAAAAGGGTATTAAGACCGCTATGGAATCAGGTATACTGGCAGGATATCCCGTGGTGGATGTCAGGGCTGTAGTCTATGATGGAAAGACACATCCCGTAGATTCAAAGGATATAGCCTTCCAGATTGCGGCACGAAGTGCTTTTAAAGAAGCGTGCCAGAAGGCCAAACCCGTATTACTTGAACCGATAATGGACGTGGATTTTATGATTCCCGATGAATATATGGGCGGAGTGACTGGAAGCTTGAACTCAAGACGCGGCAGGATCCAGGGAATGGAACCCGGCGACGGCGTCCAGACGTTGAGGGCTCAGGTTCCATTGGAAGAGATGTATAAATATGTCAATGAACTAAAGTCTATAACGGCGGGGCGTGGCACATATACGATGAAGTTTTCGCACTATGAACAAGTTCCGTCAAATATAACTCAGACTATAGTGCAAAAAGCAAAAGAGGCGAAGGGCGAAGAGAAGGAAGAATAATATAGTCGATAGTCAATCGACGATAGACAATGGTCAAAAGAAAAAGAAGGAGTTTAAGTCTTTTTCCATAGTCCGTAGACTATAGACCACAGACTAATCATGAGGTGAAATATGTCAGGTCATTCAAAATGGGCCAGCATCAAGCATAAAAAAGCTGCAACCGATGCAAAGAGAGGAAAAGTTTTTACCAAGATAATTAAGATGCTCACCGTGGCCGCGAGAAACGGGGGAGGTGACATAAATGTCAACCCTTCGTTACGCTTGGCCGTTCAGAAGGCAAAAGAGGCCAACATGCCACAGGATAATATTGAAAGGGCTATCAAAAAAGGAACCGGCGAACTCCCCGGGGTTTCGTACGAATCGGTTACCTATGAAGGTTATGGTCCGGGAGGAGTGGCCTTTCTCGTGGAAGGGCTCACTGATAACAAGAATAGGCTTACTGCGGAAGTACGCAATATCTTTTCCAAATGCGGAGGTAATCTTGCCGGCGCAGGTGCTGTCAATTGGCAGTTTGAAAAAAAAGGTTTCTTTGTGATAGCCAAATCCGACATC
>JAFGIC010000165.1 GCA_016929815.1 Deltaproteobacteria bacterium | reverse complement strand
TCACTTTCTGTTTGTATGGTCCCATCAGGATCATCCCGGGTGTCGCCATCCCCATCGTCATCCTCAGTAAGGTCATCGGAAATATCTTCTGTAAATTGTATATTGTCTGCCCCGGCAAGCAGTATAGCGGCATTCGCAGTTTCCAACGGATCGCATCCTGCCATGCGTATCTCCCTCTCCATAAAATACATGGCCGCCCTGAGATTCTGCTGTATCGCAACCTGCTGCTCCTGGACCTCATAGGATCTCTGCTGTGAATAATAGGCCGAATATATGCCTGCCATCACAATGCCGCTGATGGCAAGAGCCACAAGGATCTCAATAAGCGTAAAGCCCTTATCAGGATTCTGTATTTTATAACTTTTATTTATTCTACTCATTGTATCTACTCCCAGGTCGAGCCGTTCCACTTGTTAATGGTAATATTTCCAATGCCCGTAACCGTGATGCGAAAATAGGCGCTGTTTTTTGCATTTGTAAGATATACATGCTGATCTGTCATTTCCTTGGTCATACCCCTGGAATTAAATGTGAAGGGGGAGTCGGTGGTGTCTCCGGAAGAAGGACCCTCGAATTTGACCCCGCTTCCATAATCGTCCAGTGAGACGGTCTTGGACGGAAGTGAGTATGTATTTCCCGTGGTTGAAACCGTAACCGCGCATAGGGAGTTTGTTTTAACTGCCTCCAGTTTAGCCAGCTGCATGTTGGAAAACACCTCTCTTGCAGCGCTCTTGAGGCGGTAGTTCGGGAGCCACATTGAGAAAGCCGGTATTGCGAACCCCGCCACAATCGCAAGTATGGCCATCGCCACAAACATTTCAATAAGTGTAAAACCTGCCCTGTCTTTAATGATATGAGTTTTTTTCTTCATCGCCGGTCCCGTTAAAAGTATTAGTTAAAAGATCCCAACAGAAAGAGAAGAGAGCAAAACCCGTGCCAGCACCTTATGCTTCAAGCTATTGCATTGATATCATTCAGTAATTGTATATTAATTTCTAAAAAATCTAATGAATGACATGTACCTATACTGTTAAATTATTTATCAATTGTAAATTTATTTAACACGCAGACACTCCGCTGACCTTGACTTCAAAAAAGAACGGGCAGTAATAAAATTTGTTCACCTTAATAATCCGGGGGGATGCACAACTCCATATTATCCTCAAGTGATTATCTATATGGTAAAAAGCATTCTAAAATGATAATGTGGGGTTATGAGGCTGAGAAAAGAAGATATCGTTGAACTATGGGTGGACAGGATGGCATTCGGCGGCCAGGGCATCGCCCGCATGGATGGCCTTGTCATATTTGTAAAGGGGGCCGTTCCTGGCGACAGGGTCCTAGCCAGGGTTATTAAGAGGAAAAAGGACTATGCGGAGGCGGATCTTGTTGAAGTGATAGACCCTTCACCTGACCGGGTAAAGGCCCCTTGCCCCTACAACGGATTCTGCGGGGGCTGCAATTATCAGCACATTGACTATAGCCGCCAGCTTGAATTTAAAAGGGATCATGTCAGGGATGCCATGGAACGAATCGGGTCTTTACCTGGCGTACCCATACATAATGTGATTCCTTCAGAGAAGATATTCGGATATCGAAACAAGATGGAGTTTTCCTTTTCAGACCGCAGGTGGCTCTTGCCCGGAGAATTCGTAAAGGGGGAGCCCCCGGCGGGATTCGGTCTGGGCCTCCATGCGCCAGGTGTCTTTTACAAGATAATTGACATGGAAGGCTGCCTCCTCCAGGAAGATACTGGGAACCGGATATTGCGTGCAGTAAAGGAATACGTAAGATCAAGCGGGGCGCCTGTTTATGGTCTCAAGAGCCATGAGGGCCTCTGGCGGTTCCTTGTACTCAGGCGCTCCGTGTCCCGCGATGAATGGCTGGTAAATATTGTTACGTCGCAGGAAAACAAAAAGGCTGTAATGCCTCTTGCCGCAATGCTCAAAAGGGAATTCACAAATATAAGCACAGTAGTCAATAATATTACATCAAAGAGGGCCGCCGTGTCCTTTGGAGAAAAGGAGATTATACTCTCGGGTCCCGGTCATATAAGGGACAGGATAGGAGACTTTGATTTTCAGGTCTCCGCCAATTCCTTTTTTCAGACCAATACATCCGGTGCGTGGAGATTATATGAAAAGGTGGTTGAATATGCCGAGCTGAGCGGCAGGGAGACTGTCCTTGACCTTTACTGCGGCACCGGCACCATCCCGATATTCCTTTCAGCCGTTGCAGGGTCGGTCGTCGGAATTGAGATCGTGGAAAGCGCCGTGACCGATGCGATAAGGAACTGCCGCGAAAATAATATCGACAACTGCGGCTTTATCCTAGGCGATATCCGGGATAAGCTGGATGACTTGGGGCAAAAACCGGATGTCATGGTGATAGACCCCCCAAGGGCCGGGATGCACAAGGACATCCCGCCTAAGATAATTGATATGGGCGTTAAAAAGATTGTTTACGTATCCTGTAATCCTGCTACAATGGCTAGGGATATAAATTCCCTTAGGGAAAGATATGAAGTTGTTGAAATACAGCCTGTTGACATGTTTCCCCATACGTATCATATTGAGTCCGTGGCTAAGCTTGTACTGAAAAAGGATTTATAATCTCGATCTTGAAATGAATTTACACACACGAAAGGTTATGCATCTATGAAATCCATAAGAATACTCGGAACCGGATCCTATGTTCCCCCTAAAATACTCAACAATTATGACCTTCAAAAAATGGGGCTTGATACATCCCATGACTGGATAGTAAAAAGAACCGGAATACATGAAAGAAGGATTGCCGGAGATGATGTCTGCACCTCCGACCTCGCACTTGAGGCAGCAATAAAGGCCCTCAATATGGCAGGCATAACGGCCGGGGACCTCGGCCTCATTATATTTGCCACCATCACCCCTGACACCAATTGTCCGGCCGCGGCAAACTGGCTCCAGGCAAAGCTGGACGCGCCCAATGCCGTGAACTTTGATATAACAGCGGCCTGCTCAGGGTTTATCTACGCATTAAACGCGGCATCCCAATACCTTAATTCAGACTTCTGTAAATATGCCCTTGTTATTGGGGCCGAGGTAATGTCAAGGGTCGTCAACTGGTCCGACAGGACAACCTGTATCCTCTGGGGCGACGGTGCAGGGGCCGCGGTCCTTACAACCGGCGATAAAGGGCACGAGTTGCTCTCTTCACATATACATACTGACGGGGCGAACGGGCAGGACCTGCAGGTGCCGGGCGGAGGGTCATTGGTTACGCCCATAACCCATGACAGCGTGGATAAAGGCGCCCATTATCTCAAGATGATCGAAGCAAACGCCAGTTTCAGGGTGGCTGTCAGGCATTTTATTGAATCGGCAAGGGAAGCGGCCAGATTCAACGGAATATCTATTGAAGATATCAATTGGTTTATTCCCCACCAGGCAAATAACAGGATGACCCAGGCAATCGCCAAGGGGCTGGAAGTGCCCTATGAGAGGTTTTACATAACAATAGACAGATACGGGAACTCCTCCTCCGCGTCCTGTGCCATTGCCCTTGATGAGGCAGTAAGGGACGGAAGCGTCAAGCCCGGTGATATCATCTGCATGCCGGTCTTTGGGGGCGGGCTTACCTGGGGCAGCGCGCTTATAAGGTGGTAGGGAAGATCAGGGAAGGGCCTGTTTCATGGCGGACAGAAATTCGGAGGCCTCTATTATGGACTCCACCCGCAGGCCTCTCTCCTCTTCTCCGTTTCTATTTATAAATATAACCGTGGGGACACCTGTTACACTGTATCGTTTCAGGACCTCTTCTTGAAATGGCTGCTCTCTTGTCAGATCAATGCGCACGGCAATAAAGCCTTTACTTAAATCAATGACCTCGGGATCCCCGAATACGGTCTTATCCAGCCCCTTGCATGGGATGCACCAGTCGGCGTAGAAATCCAGTATCACAGGTTTCCCTTCACGGCCGGCACTTAGTAAAACGGACTCATCATAGGGCTGCCATTTTATGCCTTTTTTGTGCGGGATGGCTGAATAAAAAAATACCACGCCGAGGATAATAATAAGGACCCCCGATATCATTTTAATTGATCTAAAACGGGCAATCTCTTTCCCTGCCCTTTCAAGCCACCCAAGATGAATGCCTGCTGCAATGCTTACAACAAAAAATATCGCGGATCTTACAACAGTGCCCTGGACCAGCGGGCTTATCATATAGGCAGCCATGGCGATCAATACCCAACCCATCAGTCTTCTTATCCACAGCATCCAGTCTCCGGATATCGGCAGCCTTTTAATCGCCCCTGAAAAAAGCGCAAGGACACAGATCGGCAGCCCCATCCCCATGCTCAGGATGAAAAAACACAGAAACCCGAAAAACGGGTCTCCCTTCTGTCCCACATAGGTAAAAAGCCCAAGGATAAAAGGCCCTATGCACGGCGCCGCAATGATCCCGATTGTAAGTCCCATGAAGAAGGTCCCGAAATAGCCCCCGAAATTCCTTGAGGCTATCCTGTTTAAGGCAGGGGGAATCCTGATCTCCCACAGATCAAAGAAACTGAGACCCAGTATCATCATTATAAAGGCAATTGTGATGAGCGCGGAAGGATGCTGGAGCACCGAACCCAGCATGCCGCCTGAGAGCGCCGAGAAAACTCCCAACAGGGAATTGGTAACGGAGAGCCCTGTCAGATAAAGGATGCCATGAATCAGGGTATTGCCTTTCATTGTTCCGCTCTTTCCGCCGAAGTATGATACTGTTATGGGTATCATAGGATATATGCAGGGGCTGAGGTTAAGTGCCAGTCCCCCCAGAAAGATCAACACAAGGATCCAGGGCACCCCTTTATTTGAATCGAAAATGCCGGGGCTTTTCGTATCGCTGTAATCTCCGGCATCAATTGAAAGGAACAGGTCGGTGTTGATGTCCTGCGACGGCATATCCAGGGGAACAACTTCAATGGTCGATTTAACCGGCACAGACTCAGGAGGTCTGCATGCGTTGTCAGAACATGCCTGATAGGACAGAGCGCCATCCACGTCATATATCCCAGGTGAAGAGTCAGCGCTGAATACAATGTTCGCGTTGACCAGGATGTCCCCGGAAAATATATCTATGGAAGAGGTGAGATATTCGAATCTTTTTTGAGCAGGATCGGGGAAACGGATATCTTCAATCTTCAGGAAAGGCGTTTCGATAAAACTAAGCCTGGTGGGGATAATCTCACCTGATCCGGCAGCATCTCCGTGGATGTACCATCCTTCGGCTATATTAATCCTGAAAATTACAGGGTGGGTTTCACCTGCATGATAGGTGTCAGAGGATTCAATAACCTCAATGCTTGCCGTCTCAGCCCTTAAAGAAAAAGGATACAGGAGGGCCATGCCGATTAAAATAAATTGTATAAAGCCGGATTTCATCAGACATCTACTGTCGGAATCGTACGATATATGCATAATAATGAAATAAGTGACCTCCTTAGATCATATCAACAATGTCCTCAGGCCTGAACCACAACAGGGAAAAGATCTTCTTTTCCACCTCTCTGCACTGCTTAAAATTCTCCTCGATCTGATGCCCCACACGCTTATTCCCCTTTGCATATCGGATGAGAAGATACTCCAGCCTCTCATCAAGACTTACAAGTTTGTCGTGGTTAACCCTCTTGTCGGCGTAGTATATGATCTCCTTTTCATTAACATTGCCTTCAGGATCAAAGCCTTCCAATATTACGTGCTCCCTTACAATCCCGGCGATCCCTGCAAGATCATTCTCAATGCAGATCCTGCTGCCCATAGCCGCATGATCTTCTCCGGTGTTCAGGCATGGGGTCTTTCCTATATCGTGCAGCAGCGCCCCTGCAGTGACTATCGCCATAGAGATATCCGCGCCTGTCTTTTTTATCTCCATGGCTATAAGACTCGCTACCCTTTCAACCATTATGGAATGGGCCTTGATATTCTCAAGCATCCCGTATCGTTTCATCAGTTCAAAACACTGATCAGCAGTAGGTATCATTAAAAACAATCCCCGGCGTTTTCCTGAATTTCTATGCATTCTGCCAGAATCCGGAGGTTAATGCAATATCTATGAACCCACACAACATATATGATTCCTCCGGCATAATGCTTGACATGACATCAGGTTTTGCCTATTTTCAGACATAAAAATTAACCGGATATCATATATTGCCATGAATGTTTTTTATATCATATACCTTGTGATCACAAGCGCAGCATTCATCATTCTTTCCCCATTCCTGTTCCTGTACGCCGTTATTGGCAAGCGATCGCTGAAAGGGCTTAATGAGCGTCTGGGCTGGGTATCTTTAAAGGGCAAAGATTACCCGGAAGGGGCTCCGAACATATGGATACACGCTGCATCACTGGGGGAAGTCAGGGTGGCCGAAACAATTATAGGTGAATTAAAGAGACTGCTTCCCGCGAGTTCCATAACAGTATCCACAATGACGGAACATGGCAAAAGGCTCGCATCGGAGATCCTTGGAAAAGACATCCGCGTTATTTATTCCCCTCTGGATATAATTTTTTTTGTAAGAATGGCCATAAAAAGGATAAAGCCGGACATCCTTGTATTCCTTGAGACAGAGATATGGCCCGCGTGGATATCCGAGGCCGCGCGGATGGGAGTCAAACCGGTCATTGTCAACGGCAGGATATCTCCAGGATCTTTCCCCAGATACATGAGATTAAGACCTCTCTTCAGGTATGTCCTCTTGAGGGTCGAAGCGCTAAGCATGATCTCAGAGAAGGATAAAGAACGAATAACGGACATGGGCGCTGACCCGGCAAAGGTAATAGTGAGCGGCAATGCAAAGTTTGACCTTCTGGCGGAACTTGCAGACCCCTCTATAGAAGATGAGATCCGAAATCTCTTTCGCCTGGACGGAAAGGCCCCTGTCTTTATAGCAGGCAGCACCCGCAACGGGGAAGAAGAGATAATCATAGAGGCATACAGAAATATCATTAAGGAATTCCCCGAAACAATTCTCTTCATTGCCCCCAGGCATATTAAAAGGTCAGGACATATTGCCTCTCTTCTCGAAAAAAATAGGCTTGAATACCAGTTCAGGAGCGAATTTGGTAAAGGCAGCGGCATCAGGGAAAGACAGGTTGTAATCCTCGACACCTTCGGCGAACTTTTCAGGTTGTACAGCGCCGGCACCGTAATATTCTGCGGAGGAAGCCTTGCGCCATTAGGCGGACAGAATCCCCTCGAGGCGGCAGTCTGGGGCAGGCCTGTATTATATGGACCATCCATGGAGCATTTTCTTGACGCGAAGGCCATCCTGGAAGGCAATAATGCGGGCATTGAGGTCTCCACCCCTGAGATGCTTGCTGAAAAGGTCATCATGCTTTTCAAGGACAGGCCCCTGCGGGAAGAATATGGATCGCGCGCCAGGGAAGCTGTATTGAAAAGCAGTAAAGCAGCTAAGAGACATGCCGAGATAGTTGCCGATATCCTGAGCGGAACTCACTGATATTTATTGACTAATAAATGGTTATCATACTAGAATGCGAAAAACTTATTAACCTGTTATTATGAAAGGAGCACCTTGAGCAGAGGAGATCTAATTGAGCTGGAAGGCCTGGTGACCAGGATTATGGGCAGGGGGACCATGGAGATTCAATGCGAAAATAACGTCATTGTTACAGGTGTCCTTTCCGGCCGCATGAAAAAAAACAGGATCAAGGTTATACAGGGAGACAGGGTAAAGGTTAGCGTATCGCCCTATGACACCTCCCACGGCCTTGTAACCTATCGTTTTAAATAGACGCACCCCTGTGAGATCGACGCTTTTCAGATACATTTCACTTGAGATATGGCCCGTATTTTTTGTCAGCCTGATGGTATTTATTTTCATCATTATGGCGGCAAGTATGATGGATATTATTGACCTTGTTATAAACCAGGGTGTTTCAACGGGCCGGCTGACGAAGATAATACTGTGGATGCTACCTCAGATTATCCTTTTTTCATTGCCTGCCGCATGCCTGATGAGTGTCATGCTCGCCTTTTTACGTCTTGCCGGCGATAATGAAATCATTGCCCTAAACGCCTCCGGTGTGAGTCTTTACCAGATGCTGCCGCCTGTCATCTTTTTCTCCCTTGCAACCTATATTGCCTCGGGATTTCTGGCCATATACGGAGTCCCCTGGGGAAACAGGTCCTATAAGGATTATAAATCTTTCATAACAAAATCCAAAACAAATCTGACAATCAAGGAGAGGGTCTTTTATGATGAAATTGACAACCTGGTCTTCTATGTCAACAGCTTTTCAACAAGTGAAAAGGTGATGAAGGATATATTTATTGTAGATGAAAGCAATAAAGATACAACAACCACCATAGTGGCTGAAAGCGGCATGGTCACAACCGGGACGACACCCAATACCATTAATTTGCACCTGAATAACGGCACGGTCTTTATAAATGAACCGAATTCCAACAAGGCAAGCCCCTTGAATTTCATCACGCTTGACTATCCCATTTATCTCGGTGATATCGCATCTTCCAGTGCCGGCAGGGAGAAAAAACCCAAGGAAATGTACCTCCGTGAATTGCGCAGCAGTCTTAAGTCGGAAGATACAAAGCCCTCAAAAAGAAACGAGATAGGCATTAGGCTTTATGAGATGTTTTCTATACCCGCAGCTATCTTTATATTGGGAATTATCGGCGCCTATCTGGGTTCTCATGTAAAGGCCCGCGGACGCACGGCAGGTATAATAATAAGCCTAATTGTCTTTCTGATATATTATATCTCTTTAATGGGTTCACGCTACCTTTGTGAAATGGGCATTGTACCCCCTGTCATTGGTGTCTGGTCGCCCGTAGTCCTGCTGATGATAATTTCCGTTGTCTTCCTC
>JAFGIC010000164.1 GCA_016929815.1 Deltaproteobacteria bacterium | reverse complement strand
CATAAGATAAGATAAACATAGATCAAGCCAACGAGTCGTTTGGTCATCTAATTTCCTCCTTGCGCATGAAGGGTGTTCAATAAGGGAAAATCGACCTTACTCTTATGCCTGACAGGTCAACAATGGCCCTATGAAAACAATGAACTGCTTCAGTTCAATATATTACCCTGCCTGTTTCACAATGCTCATGGCGGTTGCTATTATGGACGACATGTCCCCGAAGTTGCCCGGCAGTATGAGGGTATTGCCCTCCTTTGCAAGGTGCCCGAACTGCTCCACAAGCTTTTCCGCCACCCGCAGCTGGACCGCCTCCATGCCGCCGTCAACCTTTACCGAGGCCGCGACCGCCTTCAGACCGTCCGCCGTTGCGTTGGCTACGGCCCTGATGGCCTCTGCCTGCCCGCTCGCCTCGTTAATCTGTTTCTGGCGGGCCGCCTCCGACTCGAGGACCACCTTCTGCTTCTGGCCCTCCGCCACATTAATGGCCGACTGCTTGCTTCCTTCTGATTGAAGGATGATCGCCCTCTTCTCCCTCTCCGCCTGCATCTGTTTCTCCATTGCCTTGAGCACGGTCTCCGGCGGGATAATGTTCTTTATCTCATATCTAAGTATCTTGACGCCCCAGGTCCGTGAGGCGTCGTTGATGGCGGTTACAATGGCGGAATTGATGGCAGTCCTTTCTTCAAAGGTCTTGTCCAGGTCTATCTTGCCCACCTCGCTCCTCATGGTGGTCTGAGAGAGCTGCGTTATTGAAAACATGTAATTGCTGATCCCGTAGGACGCCATCTTGGGATCAAAGACCTGTACAAAGATGACCCCGTCAACCCCTACCTGCACATTGTCCCTGGTAATACAGATCTGTTCCGGTATGTCCAGGGCCTGCTCCTTGAGGGTGTGCTTGTATGCGACCTTGTCGATAAAGGGGAATATATAGCTTATCCCGGCGTTAAGGACAGAGTGAAACTTTCCAAGACGCTCTATGACATAGGCGCTCTGCTGGGGTACGATGCGCACACCCCTTAGGATAATAAGAACCGCTACAACGACAAGTACGACAAAAAAGGTATTCATAATCAAGCCCTCCTTTAAGGTTTATGAAACAGGTTTCACCTTGACCCTGATGCCCTCAATGGCGACTATCTCCACAGTATCGCCCTCATTCATGGTTTCGTTTGTTTCACTGAACGCAAACCAGTCGGAACCGCGGTATTTGACCGAACCCTCACCTCCCGGCGGGATCGTCTTGGCCACCTTGACCTTCTCTCCAACGTAGTCCGGCGGGCTGTCATGGGTGCCGGCAAAGAGCCTCCTTGCGCTCTTTCGCAATAAGAGGAGCATCAATAGGGATGAAATGGAAAAGACAAGGAGCTGACTGTTCAGTCCCTCTGTGAGGCCTCCCCATGTGGTCAGGGAGACAATGATTGCCCCCAACCCGAAAAAGGACAGGATAAAGGTGAATGTTGCCAGTTCGGCCGCAAGGAAAACAAGCCCGATGGTAGCCCATATCATTGCCGGTGAGAAGATTAATTCAGACATCCGATTCGTCCCTCCTTTTTAAAGAGTAAGCGGAAAGGTATGATGCAATATTAAGATTATTGTCTGTTGATAACGCTGGCTGCGTAACCGGCGCCGAAGCCGTTATCAATATTAACGACCGTCACGCCTGCGGCGCAGGAATTGAGCATGCCCAAAAGGGCCGTTATGCCACCGAAGCTCGCGCCGTAACCCACGCTTGTAGGCACTGCTATAACCGGCCTATCCACAAGCCCTCCTACAACGCTGGGAAGCGCCCCCTCCATGCCCGCCACTACAATGATAACAGAGGCCCTGTTCAGGTCTTCCCTGTGGCTAAGGACCCTGTGTATGCCGGAGACGCCAACATCATAGATGGTCTCGACGTGGTTTCCCATGAATCTCGCGGTAAGGGCCGCCTCTTCAGCCACAGGGATGTCCGATGTCCCGGCGCTCATCACCATGATGGTCCCCTTGCCGGATGGCTCCAGGGGCATGCTGTCCAGTATAAGCATCCTTGACCTCTTGTGATAAACGGCACCAGGGTATTTGTTAAGGATTATATTGGCCTTATCCTGGGAAAGACGCGTTATTAGTATCCTCTCTTTCCTTTTGACCATGCTTTCCATAATCATAAGGATGTCGTCCGGCTCTTTGCCCTCCCCGAAGATTACCTCGGACAAACCCCTCCTCAAACCCCGGTGATGATCAATACATGCAAAGCCCAGATCCTCAAAGGGGAGGTCCTTCAGGTCTGCCATGACCTTTTCAACGGAAACAATCCCATTGCTTAAATCTTCAAGAAGCCTTTTTAATCGATCCTTATCCAAGATAACTCCCCGTGTCCGTGTGTATGGTCTTCAGGAAAAGAGCCTCTTTACCAGTTCAGCCACCCTTATCCCAAGCTTTGCCGCGTTTTGCGTTGTTCTTTCTCCGGGTTCGCCTGCGCAGGCGACCCCGTAATGCCCGCCTGCCGACATCGGATCGCCCACAATGATCATCCCGTTGATCAGCATGGCCTGCATGATGGACATGATGGTGGTCTCCTTGCCGCCCGTGAGATCGCCTGATGTTGCAAAGGCAGCGCCTATCTTTCCCTCCATCTTCTTTCTGATGGATATGGTTTCATCAAATACCTTTTTCAGTTCAGCCGACATTGTCCCGAAATATACAGGCGAACCGGCAATAATTCCCTGGGACGAAAGAAGGTCATCGTTCGTTACTTCATCCGTGGTTTTAAGCAGGACAGCGACACCATCCACCTGCTTCACTCCTTTTGCGATTGCCTCGGCCAGCTTTTTGGTGTTGCTGCCCTTAGAATAATATAAAATCAGTATTTGCATATGTGAGCTTCCCCTTTATATTTAATTCGTTTAACACTATTACACTATTTTAAGCAAATACACAAACTTGATGATGTAAGCTACATTAAAAAATGATCCCGCCTTAAGCAGTACAAAATTTTCCTCTTTGCATAACAGTCAATAAATGTTAGCATATGATCCAAAAAAAAGGCCTCCCATGCCTTATAGTGTCGGCTCATGTATTGGGAGAGATCTGAAAAACACGATTGAAAAAATTGATTCAAGGGGATGCAAATTCCCGTTCAAAATTACACAGGAGGATCAAGATGCTTAAAAAATCTCTAAGAGACGTAGATCTTAGGAATAAAAAGGTCCTGATAAGGGTGGATTTTAATGTGCCGCAGGATGACGAGGGAAACATTACCGATGATATCAGGATAAGGGAAAGCACCTTTACAATAGACTATGCCCTTAAACACGAGGGCAGGATCATCCTCATGAGCCACCTGGGCAGGCCAAAGGGAAAGGTTGCCGATGAGTTCAGGCTCACGCCTGTGGCGAAACGCCTTTCAGAGCTTTTAAACAGGCCTGTAAAGAAACTCGATGACTGTATAGGCCCTGAAGTGGAACGGGCAGTCGCTGAGATGTCACAGGGCGATATTATCCTCCTTGAGAATCTGCGCTTTTACAAGGAAGAGGAAAAGAACGATCCAGGGTTCGCTAAAAAACTGGCTGCCCTTGGGGATATCTTTGTCAATGACGCCTTCGGCACCAGCCACAGGGCACATGCCTCCACGGAGGGCGTGACACATTTTCTACCGTCTGTTGCCGGATTTCTGGTTGAAAAGGAGATAGAATATTTTGAAAGGATAAACAGGAACCCTGACAAGCCCTTTGTCCTTGTACTGGGAGGGGCCAAGGTCTCAGACAAGATCCCCATGATAGAAAACATGCTCACAAAGGTGGATGTTATACTCATAGGCGGCGCCATGGCCTATACCTTTCTGAAACAGGAGGGGATCAATATCGGGGCATCGCGATATGAGCAGGATGTGGCTGATACTGCAAAGGTCATCCTGGAAAAGGCAAGGGCAAAGGGCGTG
Organism: Deltaproteobacteria bacterium; assembly: GCA_016929815.1. Classification (GTDB taxonomy): domain Bacteria; phylum Desulfobacterota; class DSM-4660; order Desulfatiglandales; family HGW-15; genus JAFGIC01. The sequence continues at coordinate 3,021 of JAFGIC010000164.1, read as the reverse complement.
GAACTGCTTCTGCCTGTTGATCATGTGGTCTCGGACAATATTGACGGGACCGGTCGGATAAAGACTACCAAAGACAGCACCATTGAAGAAGGTCTTATGGGGGTTGATATTGGGCCGAAGACAATAGACCTTTTTAAGGAGAGGCTTAAAAAGGCAAAGACCATCGTATGGAACGGCCCAATGGGTATATTTGAAAAGGACCGGTTCGGCGAGGGCACAAAAAAGATCGCCGAGGCAATGGCAGCCTCTTCAGCTGTAACAGTAGTTGGAGGCGGCGACAGCGCTGCAGCTGCCCAGAAGTTCGGGGTTCAGGACAGGCTTACACATATATCCACAGGCGGCGGGGCGTCCCTTGAATACCTTGAAGGAAGGGTCCTACCGGGGATAGCAGCCCTTGAAGACAAGGAATAGCGCCTTTACCTGCCGTACCTTTTCGGTTTTCCTGCCAGAAACATTGCAGCGATACCCGTAATATAAACGGCAATATAGACCATTAATGCATGCTGATAATCTCCGAACCGGTCATAGAGGACCCCTGATGTAAATGATCCCAAGGAGGACCCTATGGAATGGGAAAGCTGGCATATCCCAAGCAGCACGCCGAATGATGCAAGCCCGAAGTATCTGCTGATTGCAAGCGGTTGAAGGACGATTACGCCCCCCATCCCGAAGCCGAAGATCATTGCATAGAGCCATACCATTGTCATTGTATGCAGGTTGAGCAATATGAGAAGGCCGATTAACTGCATGCCCAGGCAGATTAGAACGACCCACTTAAAGGTAAAGGATTCCGTAAGACGCCCCAGCCCGAATTTGCCGATCCCGCCGATGGCTGAGGTCATACCCAGCGCCACTGTTGCAGATGTATAGGGGATTCCTTTTTCAGAAATCAGGGGGACCTGGTGTTGAAGAACGCCCATCATGGCCAGCGAAGAAAGGAAAAAGGTAATAATAATCCACCAGAATTGACCGGATTTAATGGCATGGGCAAGGGGCCACCCTTCATCCAGTATGGAAGCGTGCAATTTATCCGTTTTCAGGGGTTCGTCCTTAAGGAGAGGCATAGGGGCGTCCCCGTCCGGCAAAAGCCCCATGACGGACGGATTATCTTTAATGACGAATACGGACACCGGCAAGGCCAGCGCCCACATCAGAAGTCCCAGAATGATAAATGTCTGCTGAAGGCCGACACCGGTTATTATAGCACCTATTGCCGGAGAAAGGATCAGGCCGCCCGCCGATATTCCTATGTAGGCAAGGCCTATGGCAGTGCCCCTGCGTCTTTCAAACCATACTGACAACAGTGTGCTCACCGGGACAAAGGTTATAGCGGAAAGTGTTAATGATAATACTGCGTATATGAAGTAATAATACCACAGGCTTTTTGTAAGGCTTACAAGAATAAAACTCACCCCGCTTGTAAGGCACCCTATGATTATAACCTTTTTGGGGCCTATGGTCCGGCAAAAACGGCCTAGCAGGGGCTGCGCCCCGCCGTTCACCAGGAAAAATATTGACATGGCCAATGCCACCTGTGATCGGGTCCACCCGAAATATTCTTCAAAGGGTTTTATAAAGATGCTGAATGAATAGAAGCCTGCCCCCCCGAAACAGAAAAGGAGGATAAAGCAGGCGGCGACTATCCGCCACCCATAAAATATCTTATTGCCGGTCGTTTTATCATGACCGATTATTGTGTTCTTCATGTATCTTCTCCAAATGTTAAAAATGCGCGGGCATATTGCTATACCCGCGCATCTTATCAACTGATATCAACAAACTATAGTGAACTGCAACTGTAACCTTAATAAAAACAACTATAGGTTATTGAAGCCAGCATGTCAAGGCTTCTTGATAATTATGTAAAGCTTGCCTTGATGCTTCATGTGGCCTGCCGCTAACTCCGCATATTGACCGTTCCCCCAGAAGATATCAGCCCTTCCTGCCCCCTTGATCGCACCGCCCGTGTCCTGGTTCACAACAAAACGGGAAAATTCGGTCCATCCTTCAATTTCTCCCCGGGAGTTAAGGACCGGTTTTTCGCATGAGATAAATCCCAGGGCGCCCTTGGGGAAAAGGGATGAATCAGTGGCAATGGACCTTCCCCCTGTAAGTGGGACCTGTATGTTCCCCAGGGGACTGTTTTTGTCCAGGACCCTGAAGAAGACATAGGAAGGGTTATAGTCAAGAACGTCATTAACCAGCTCAGGATGCGCGGAGAGGTAAGCGCGGATGGCCTGCATGGACATCTCTTCACTGCTTAACCAACCCTTCTCGATCATGTATTTTCCTATGCTGTTATATGGATGACCGTTTGCCGCCATATAACCCACCGGGATTGTGTCTCTTCCTTGAAGCCTCAGCCGTCCCGATCCCTGTATATGGAGAAAGGCCACATCGAGGGGGTCTTTCAGCCATGCTATCTCCAGGCCCTTTTCAGTCAGCGCCTTCTCCTCCTCTATCTGTTTTCTTGAATAGTAGGGAATGACCTTATTGTCTTCCAGCATCGCCGTGATTGTCTGACCCTTGTATTTTTTATTAAACAGAGAGAGGTCGATCTTGATCAGATCATCCGGCATCCTGTAGATCGGGTATTTGAAAGGCCCTTCCTCTTTGATGGATGCGTCAAATACGGGCTCATAATAGCCGGTGAAAAGCACCTTCCTGTTACCTGTACTTCCCGCTGCGCGATAAAGGATGAAATTCTTTTTTATTTCTTGTTTTAACGTCTTGGCATCAGGGGCGCTTAATATCAGTTTCAGAAAATCCACCTGGCTTTCGCGGACCTGGCTGCATGTGAACTTTTCCGGGCCGTAGGTAAATATATATTCAGGATCAAGACTGTTAAGATATTCAAGGTTTCTGTTCACTGCCAGGGCAAGGGAATCAATGTCCATGTCATCAATGAAGTCCGGGTATATGTATTTGACGCGTACAAGGGCCTGTTCAGGGGATGAGATTTCCTTCAGGATCTTAAAACAACCCAAAGGAGATAGAAGGCATAGAAAGATCATAATGTGT
>JAFGIC010000163.1 GCA_016929815.1 Deltaproteobacteria bacterium | reverse complement strand
CATGAAGCAGGACGATTCTGGAATAGGGCGCTGTCATGAGTTTGTTTATATCGGCCTGCATGCGCTCCCCCTTCAGGATAAAATTATAAACAAGGGAAAAACCGTGACTTAAAAACAATGCCAGCACGGCATAGATCGCTTTTTCATCTATGAAAATATCACGAATGAAATTATGGAAGCCGGTTGGATCTGCATCGGTCCATTTACCGAAGACAGCCAGAATAAAAACACAGTGCCCTGCGCAGAATCCTCCGTAATGGATAGCGAAGAAGGGCACGGTGAATATTTTTACAGCAAGATTGCTTCCTTTTCCATGTGCGAGGGTGAGTTTTATTATGTTAAAGATTCCTATGACAAGGTTTTCCACCCAGAACAGAAATACGATCAAAAAGACCGACCAACCAAGGAGGAGTGCCCCGGCCAATGGAACAAGATTGGCAGCTATCAGGACCAAAGATGAAAAAGAGAGGATGCCTTCCCATTTGTTTTTTTCGGCGGAGCTGTTTTCTAGGGCCATTGGATATTTTATCACTCTAATTTTCGGTTGTCTGTAACCGGCTGCCTGCTGATACAAAAAAGCACTTAAGGTATTCGCCCTCGATGAATGGGACAAGCTGAATGTGGTCAATGCCGTGGGTATAGGTCTCAAGGAAGGTGAGTATCCTTCCGGACCTGAGCCCTGCCTCTGAAAGGAGATAGCGGAACTCTTCAAATCTCAGATGCGCGGAACAAGAGCATGTAACCAGTATGCCATCCGGCGCAAGGATCTTAAGGGCGCCCTCGTTGATGCCCCTGTAGCCTGAAATTCCTTCCTTCTTCTTTTTGCGGTCCTTTATAAAGGCAGGGGGATCAAGTACAATAACATCGAAGGTCCTTTTTCCATTCCTGAGGAAGTTCTTTACATCACCGCAGATGAACTCGCACCTTGATATATCAAATCCATTGATCCTGATGTTTTCCTTTGCCAGTTCCAGGGCAGGTTCCGAAGAGTCAATGCTTATAACGTGATCTGCGCCTCCGGCCAGGGCATAAACGGAAAAGCCGCCTGTGTAAGAGAAGGTATTCAAGAGGGATGCCCTGTCCGCGTACTTCATCAGGGCTCTGCGTTTGTCCCTCTGGTCAAGAAAGAAGCCTGTCTTCTGCCCGTTTCTGACATCCACAAGGAACTTGAGGCCGTTTTCCCATATGGTTATAAGCTCCGGAACGGAACCTGTTAAAAGCCCCTTCTTCTTTTCAAGGCCCTCGATGCCTCGTGCCTCCATGTCCGAACGTTCATATATGCCCAGAGGTTTTATGACCCTTTCAAGGGCGGAGATAATCTCTTTTTTCCATGACTCAATGCCCCTTGTGTGAAACTGTACCACAAGAAAGTCCGCATATCTGTCCACTATTAGACCGGGAAGGAGGTCGCTTTCACCGTTAACGATCCTGTAGGCATTCGTATCAGGGAACTCCACGAACCTCTTCCTGATTCCATATGCCCGCTCAATCCTCCTTGAAAAAAATGCCTCGTTTATATCCTCATCCTTTTCATAGCCCCAGATGCGCACCGCTATCTGTGAGTAGGAGTTGAAATATCCCTTTGCAAGAAAGTTATCCTTTTCGTCCTTAAGGTTTACAGGCGTCCCGGTCATGATGTTATCCGGGATAAATTTAAAGGCCCCTGAGAATACCCAGGGGTGAAAGCCCGACACAGGGCCGGTCCTGTCTTGTTTAACGGTAAGTGTCAACATAATGAAGTTAACCGAATCTTCCGGTTATATAACCCTCGGTCCTCTCATCACTGGGGGATGTAAATATCTTTGATGTCTCATCAAACTCAACAAGGTCGCCAAGCAGCATGAAACCGGTAAAGTCAGAAACCCTCGCGGCCTGCTGCATGTTGTGGGTCACTATAAGGATGGTATAGTCTTTTTTCATTTCCATCATGAGTTCCTCCACCCTCATGGTGGCAATGGGGTCCAGGGCGGAACAGGGCTCATCCAGGAGTATTATCTCAGGTTCGACCGTCAGGAGCCTGGCAATACATAACCTCTGCTTCATCTCCTCGGAAAGGTCTAGAGCGGGCAGATTCAACCGGTCTTTCAAATCATCCCACAGCCCAACCGAGACCAGGCATCTTTCCACGATCTCAAGATTCCGTTTTTTATTGTTCATGCCGTGGACACTTAAACCGTAGATCATATTCTCATAGATAGTAAAAGGGAAAGGGTTGGGCCTCTGGAAGACCATGCCTACCTTTTTCCGCAGCTCGATAATATTTATATTCCTTATAGGCCGGTCGTTTACGAATATGTCCCCGGTTATCCTGACCTCGTCTATCAGGTCATTCATCCTGTTAAAGCATCGAAGGAGCGTTGACTTGCCGCATCCTGAAGGCCCGATCAGCGCTGTGATGGAATTTTTATAGACATTAAAGTCTATATCCTTGAGTGCATAAAAATCGCCGTAGTAAAGATTAAGATTTTTTGTTTTAAGAACAGTTTCGTTCATTATCCGAATTTCCCCGAGATATAATCATCTGTTTTCTTAATCCTGGGGTTTGTGAAAAGATCTTCAGTGTTGCCGTATTCAATCAACTCCCCCATATAGAAAAAGGCCGAGTAGTCGCTTATGCGGGCGATCTGTTTCGTGTTATTGGAAACAAGTATTATGGTGTAATCCTTCTTGAGCTCGCTCAATGCGTCTTCGATCTTTGCCGTAGAAATAGGGTCCAGGCCTGAGCACGGCTCATCCAGGAGTATTATTTCAGGATGCAGGGCCAGGGTCCTTGCCAGACATAACCTCTGCTGCTGACCGCCTGATAGTTTAAGCGCTGAGGTATTGAGCCTGTCCTTTACCTCGTCCCATAAAAAGGCGTTTTTCAGACTGTTTATTACGATCTGATCAAGTTTCTCCCTGTCGTTGATCCTGTTCAGCCTGGGCCCATAGGCGATATTTTCATATATGGAGCGGGGAAGGGGTATCGGCACAGCAAAGACTGTCCCAACCCTCTTTCTCAGTTCGACGCTGCTGATTGTTTTTGTGAGATCGAAACCGTCAAAGAGAATTTTGCCTTCTATCCTTATGCCGTCTTCAAATTCCATCATCCTGTTGAGTATAGAGATAATGGTGGATTTACCGCTTCCCGATGGTCCCATGAAACCGGTGATCATATTTTTATACACGTCGATAGTGATCCCTTTGAGGACCTCCTGTTCGTTGTATGACGCCTTAAGATTTTCGAGCCTTATTTTTACGTCCATATTTATGAATACTTCGAAACTACCTTGTTCATTATGTAATATGCCAGGATATTTATTATTGTTATGCTCAACACCAGTATAAGAGCTGTTGCGTAGGCCTTTTCCATGGAGATACCCTCCCTTGCAAGGATATAAAAGTGAACCGCCATGGTCCTGCCTGAGTCCATCAGGGATGTGGGAAGCCTGAGGGAGCTTCCCATGGTGAATATTACTGCCGCTGTTTCTCCCACAACCCTCCCCACACTAAGCATGATGCCTGTCAGTATGCCGGGTGTGGCCGCTGTCAGGACAATCTTTGTTACCGTCTCCCACCTGGTGGCGCCGAGTGAATAGCTCACTATCCTGAGGTTCCTCGGAACTGCCTTTATGGCCTCTTCACTTGTCCTGATGATGGTGGGAAGGATCATTATTGTCATAGTGAGGACGCCCGACAGAAGAGACCACCCCATTCCAAGCTTAATAACAAAGAATATAAAACCGAAAAGGCCGTATATAATAGAGGGGATCCCTGCCAGGGATTCGACCCCGAAACGGATGATTTTTGTAAATGTAGATTCCTTTGTATATTCTGTAAGGAAGATGGCGGTTCCGAGGCCCAGGGGAGTCGCAAAGACTATAGAAAGAAGCGCCAGAAGGACCGTGCCCATGATCGAGGGGAATATGCCCCCATGTCTGCCCATGTCTTCAGGGGAGGTAAAAATGAATTCAAGATTTACATGGGAGACGCCTTTAATGCATATAATGGATATTATAACCACCAGTATACCCACGGTAAAAAAGGCCATGGAGTTGAATCCTATCCTTGCCATCTTATCTGTTATGCCCGGTTTTATCCTCAAAAGAAACTCCTCTTACTTAAGCCTTTTCTTTTTTATGCCGAAATTCGCGATGTAATTCAGTGCCATGATGATAACCAGCAGTACTACGCCGGTAGAGAACAGTCCAAGCCTGTGATCTCCTGTAGCGTAAGCCAGCTCAAGCGCGATATTGCCGGTAAGTGTTCTTAAGGGATCCAGGAGGCTTGTCGGTATCTTGAGGGCGTTGCCGGCGATCATTATGACCGCCATTGTCTCACCGATTGCCCTCCCCATACCGAGTATAAAACCTGCCATGATCCCGGATCTGGCAGAAGGTATCACAACCTTGTATATGGTCTGCCATTTTGTGGCGCCCATGGCCAGGGACCCCTCTCTGTAAGTCCTGGGCACGCTCATTATGGCATCAAAGGATATGCTTATTATTGTAGGAAGGATCATGACCCCGAGTATTACGGATGTGGAGATAAGAGAAAATCCGGAGCCTCCCAGGTAGTTTCTGACCAGCGGGACGATGTAGATCACGCCCAGGAATCCATACACAACAGAAGGGATCCCTGCAAGCAGCTCGAGTGCTGGCTTTAAAAGCATCTTCATCCTTTTCCCTGAATATTCCGCGAGGTAAACAGCGCAGGATAAACCCAGAGGACCTCCTACGATAAGCGCCCCGAAGGTCACGAGGAATGAGGAGACTATCATCGGGAATATGCCGAATGACCCCTTGGTAGGCGCCCACTTAAATCCGAAGATAATATTCTTGAATCCGACCTTCAGAAAAAGGGGCAGGCCTTCAATGAGAATAAACGCGAATATCAGGAAAAGGAAAAAGAGTGAAGAAAGCGCAAAAACCGTCAATATATACTTGATAAATTTTTCTTTGTTAAAAGCCATCCTGATCACAGTATGTCTATAAGACCCTCTTTCTGAAGTATGGTCTGCCCCTCCATCGAGAGGACGAAATCAATAAATGTGCGGGCGCATTCATCAGGCTCTCCGTTTGTGAGATAAAGGAATGGTCTCACAATTTCGTAGTCGCCGCTTTTTATATTCTCCATTGTAGGAGAAACCCCATTAACGGCCAGCCCCTTGACCCTTCCATCAAGGAGCCCCAGAGATATATAGCCGATTGCGTAGGGATCGGTTGCTATGACCTCCTTTACAGATCCGTTCGAGTCCTGCACCATTATGCCGTCATCAATCTCAAGTTTATTCATTATAAGGTCCTCGAATGAGCCCCTTGTTCCGGAGCCTTCTTCCCTGGATACGGCATCGATCTCCCTGTCGATCCATCCGAGGTCCTTCCAGTTCTTTATGCGCCCGTTAAAGATGCCCCTTATTTGTTCGATGGTAAGGGTGTCCAGGGGATTGCCGGGATTAACCACAATAGCTATGCCGTCATTGCATATCGTTACATCTGTAAGGGCCTTTTCATTATCCTTTAAATGTCTGGAGGACATGCCTATATCCACGGTGTAGTTCATGCATGCCTGAACTCCTGCAGTTGATCCTCCGCCCTGGACTTCTACTATATAATCAGGGTTTTCAAGCATGAAATATTCAGCCAGTTTCTCGGTAAAAGGCATAACGGAGGTTGAACCGGCAATGGTAACTGTATGCTGGTCTTTACCTGCCCCAGCGCCTCCCCTGCCGCATGAAAGGCAGAATAATCCGAAAATAAGAAGCAATATTAATAATCTTATTTTTGTCCCGTTCATTTTATCTCATCTGTTTTAAGATGACGTATTATCTTCCCCTCAACCATGAACAGGACAAGTTCGGCGATATTTACGGCGTGGTCCGCCATCCTCTCCAGGTATTTGGCGATAAAAAGCACCCTTGCCGCGCGTGTTATTGTCCTGGGATCCTGCATCATGTATGTAAGGAGTTCACGGAATATCTGATCAAGCAAATGATCTACCTTTTCGTCGTCTCTTGTTACTTTCATGGCAAGCTCAGTATCTTCATTTATAAAGGCATCCAGTGCCTCCTTTACCATGGTATGCGTAACATCGGTCATTATAGGGAGATCGATATAGGGTTTAAGCTGGGGCTCCTGATTTAGTTCCAGGACCCTTTCACAGATATTTACCGCCATATCCCCGATCCTTTCGAGGTCGTAATTTATCTTGATTGCTGTTGTTATGAACCTGAGATCCTTTGCCGCGGGCTGTCTCAGCGCCAGCAACTTCAGGCAGAATTCATCTATTTCAATCTCCTTTGCGTTGACGATATCATCATCCTCAATTACCTTTTCGGCTATCTCGGAATGCCTTTCGACCAGCGACTGTATGGCCTTTTTTATGGCGCCTTCCACAAATGCGCCCTGAGAGCGTAATTTCTCCTTTAACTCCTTGAGTTCAAGATCAAAGGTCTTGTATATATGTCCTTCAATAGTCCCGGTCATATGCGCCTCCCTGAAATTTTCGCCCGAATTATAGTTATCTTTGGATTTCAATACAAGACAATAAAGCATTTTCTTAATAAATTCCTGACATTTTATTATTTCTTTAACGGTGCAGTTGTATTAAGGTTACTTCAGATGGAATAGAAATCGGAATAAAGGTTGCATTGTTATGAAAATAATCCTTATCCAGCCCCCGATCAGCGATTTTTACGATACCGATATCCGGCTCCAGCCCCTGGGGCTGTGCATGCTGAAGGCGTCCGTTAAAAGACATATCCCGGATGTCGAGGTCATTGTAAAGGACTTTCACCAGGGCCGGGGACGCAGGACTATACCCTATCCAAGAGAACTTGCCTATCTTAAGGATTATTACCGGTATCATGATAAGGGCCCCTTTTCCACATTCCACCATTTTTATCATTTCGGTGCAGGTTTCGATGAGGCAGCCGAGGAGGTGGCAAAAGAGATGCCTGATATAGTGGGCATATCGTCGCTTTTCTCGCCCTTTTACATGGATGCTCTTGCCTGCGCGAATGCCATAAAGAAGATGATCAATGTCCCGGTCATAATGGGAGGCCCGCATGTATCGGCTGCGCCACGTCAAACATTAAATGAACCGTGTGTGGATTTTATAATAAGGGGTGAGGGGGAGAGGCCTCTGGTCGAATTTATTAAGGCCTTGCGTTCCGAAAAGGCAATGGACAGTGTTCCGAACCTGGGATTCAAGCGTAACTCGGACATGATATTCAATCCGATTGAAAAAAATTATGATATCAGGGACATGGCATGGGCCGACTTTTCCGATCTCCCCACTGATCGTTATATGCTTAACAGGAAACCTCTTTGCTTTATTGCCGCCTCAAGGGGATGCCCCCACAGATGCGCCTTTTGTTCGGTCCATGTGACCTTTGGCGAGGGATTCAGGACAAGGCCGATTGAAGATGTCGTCAATGAGATAAAAAAACGGCGTCATGACGGCTACAGGGTCTTTGATTTTGAGGATGACAACCTGAGCTTAAATAGTGAATATTTCAAGGATATTTTGAAATGTCTCATATCCCTTTTCCCGGAAGGCGATATTCGACTGGTTGCCATGAACGGGATGTCGTATTTGAGCCTTGATCATGAAATGCTCGGGCTTATGAAAAGGGCGGGATTCGGCAGCCTCAACCTCTCACTTGTATCATCAAATAAAGAGATCATGAAAAGGTACAAGCGCCCCCATGACCTTGAGAAGTATCTTGATATCGTTGAAATATCACACAGCCTTGGCTTCAACATTGTCACATACCAGATCCTCGGGCTTCCCGGTGAGAGCATTGAGGATATGACAGACACAATAGCGCTACTGGCAGGACTCCCGGTCCTTATAGGTGTTTCAATATTTTACATGACCCCAGGATCTCCAATTACAGGCGGATTTCCCGATATGACCGAAGAGGATATATTAAAGGCCAGATCCACAGCCATGGCCATTGAGACCGATAGCTTTAAGCGTGACGATATATACACGCTGTTTATCACGGCAAGGATCATCAATTATATAAAAGGCATCAACACAGACGATAAGGATGTCGGCATCTCCTGTGCGCTCGATGAGGCAAGGGGAACGGATAAAAGGGGCGTCCTGGGGACTGAAATCCTGAACAGGCTTTTAAATGAAAAGAGGCTTTATGCCGCGACAGGCAGCGGCATGAAGGCCGTTAATCGTTTTAAGGCCGATCTGTTCTTCAGGGTGTTTCAAAAAATGACGTGTATCCGGACATTGAAAGGATGCAGGATTGATTTGGAGGGCTTATTTACTTCTTGACAATAAAGGGCGACCATCCTTAAATAAGGCATTTATGAACGGCTCTTTCAAACTTCGGCGAGCCATTCGATATGCTCATGATCCTGAGTGGTATCGAAGGACTCAGTCGAGTAGCGGTCAGCGATCTGAATATTTATAGAGAAAAAAGCATGGATGACTATCGCATCAAGGTAAAGCGGCTTGATGATGCCAGGAAGGAAGTTGAAGAATTAAAGTCTGTCGGAAAGAAGATTGTTTTTACGAACGGATGTTTTGATATACTTCATGTAGGGCATGCGCGTTATCTTCAGGAGGCGAAGGGCCTCGGAGATTATCTTATTGTCGCCGTAAACAGCGACAGGTCTGTAAGGGCAATCAAGGGGCCTAAAAGGCCTGTTGTTAGCCAGGATGAAAGGGCTGAAATGCTGGCTGCTCTCGGGTTTGTCGATGCCGTTGTCATATTTGACGAGGAAACTCCTCTGAAGGTGATTGAATGCCTTGTGCCGGATGTCCTTGTAAAGGGCGGAGACTGGAGGCATGAGGACATAGTGGGAGGAGATGTTGTCCTGGCTGCAGGGGGAGAGGTCAGGAGCATTGCCTTTGTGGAAGGCGTTTCAACGACAGGGATAATAAAAAAGATAAGCGGAGTCGGATCATAAAACCCCTGATACTCCATCCATGAGTGTTTTAACTTCCTCCATAATATCCTCTATCATTCCTAAACCTGCATCCAGGAGTCTGGCTGATTGTATCTTTGAGGGGTCATCGCAGGAGTCTTCTTCAAGGCCATATGCCATGTTATTGGCAATGCAGCTTGCAAGGTTTACCGTCAGGATCTCCCTGTCGGTATCAGGACGGAAATCAGGACCTTCATGTAAGAGCGGTATTCTTACAAGGGTTTCAGAGTACCCCCATTTCCTCAATATAGCGCCTCCGAAACTTGTATGAGCCTCATGTATTGCGGCCATTATCTCGCCGATGTCCAGTGTATTGTCTTTCGAGTACATGTCGCTGAATGCCTTCAGGAGCAAGGCCTTCCCGATGTCATGCACAAGTCCCATAAAATAGAATTTTTCAATTTCACCGAGCTTCAATGCCATTGAAAGGTTCCTGGCGGCATAGCCGGAGGCAAGAGAATGGAGCCATAGTTTTTCCATGATTTTTTTAAACCGTTTATCGCCGGTCTCATAAATGCTTTTGCTAGATATTGTCGTTATTATGCTGTGTGTCTCTTTAACGCCTATCCTGGGTATGGCGTCTTTGACCGTGAGTATCTTATCCGTGCCCCTGTATATTACGGAGTTGGCAACGGCTATCAGACGGACCGATATCACAGCGTCCCTTTCAATTATTAACGCAAGCTGATCGACAGTGGTTGCCGGGTTGTTCATTGTATCCTGTATCTCGTGAACTACCTTGCTAAGGACAGGCAGATCGATCTCGTCTTTTTTAAACTTTGCGATAATATCTTGTATTATATCTCTCGATATATGGGTTGCCTCCTGCCGCCGGACCCCCAACGGAGTATCTTTATCTTCCGATCCTTCGGTCCCTTTGGCGCCCTCTGCCGGGGATGATTCGCTTGCCCTGATAAAAGAAATGAATTTTCCGGAAAGTCCCTTGTCAAACTTAGTGCCGGCCATTTTTTCAATATCTGCAAGGGCATTTTCTCGGCTTATCCGTGAGGACTGAGATCTTGTTATTGTCATCGTGTCAAACCAGTTGACAAGGTTCAATATCTTTGCTCCCAGGGGGATCTCCTCACCCTTGATGCCGTCCGGGTAACCGCTTCCGTCAACAGACTCATGATGATATCGGATAATAGGCATGGTATCTTTTAAAATCGGATACTTGGATACGATTTTTTCAGAAATAAGCGGGTGTCTTTTGATGATCTCCGTAACATCCTCGGTAAGCTGCTCTCGTTTCTGTGCAATGTTGGGAGGGATAAATATATAGCCTATATCATGGAGCAACCCTGAGATATATATCAGGTTAGCTTCCTGTCGGTCGAGTTCCAGCCATTTCGCAAACCTTAGACCTGTTGCAGCGACACGTTCAGCATGATTCCTCATGAACGGGTCATTTTTTTCGATCTCAAAGAGGAGTGTCCTGATAAGATCCTTTAAGTTGGTTCCGTTCGAATTGTCCATGTTTGCTATTGGCCATTAATTTACTAAAGATGATTATTTGGCAAACATTTATTTATGCAAAAAATATGCCGGAAACATGGATTTTGTGAAAACAAATTAAGTCTAAGACATATTCTTG
>JAFGIC010000162.1 GCA_016929815.1 Deltaproteobacteria bacterium | reverse complement strand
GCAGAGAATAAGATTCCTGCTGGCAACCTCCCTTATAAAAACCAACAGGCTTGACGGCGCCATGGAACAGTTGGACGAACTGATCGCCCAGGAACCCAGACTTTCTTTTGCCCACTATTACAAGGGAAGGATATATATAGAATGGGGTAATTATCAGGCGGCGGAGAGCGAATACCTTAAGACCCTTGAACTTGACGATACCTTTGAACCGGCGCTCTTTGATCTGGCGGGCCTTTATCAGTACCTTGGAAAGCCGGAAGAGGCCATCACTCTCTATAAAAGGCTGGTAACTCTCTATCCTAATAACCGGACCGCCCAGGAACGGCTAATGGGACTGTATAACACCCTGGGTCAGACGGATAATATAGATGAACTCATAGGAAACATACAAAGCCAGTCAAAACCTGGGGATCCGGGACGGCAGACATTGGGATTGTATTACCTACAGAATGGAAGATTCGCCGATGCCATAGCGGAATTCGATCTGATCGTCACCGCATGGCCTGATGACTACAAATCTAGGTACCTGCTCGCCCTTGCCTATGAGGAATCCGGCCTCCCGGAAAAGGCCCTCGAACACCTTGAAGTTATAAAAAAGGACTCCGAATATTTTACCAACGCCCGCATAAATATCTTCTATATACTCATCGACATGGGAAAGGATGAGGAGGCCGTCAAATCCATCGAAAAGGCCATAGGCATGAAAAAGGATGAAGCAACCCTTTACCTTGTGCTTTCATCCCTGTACAGCGATCAGGAAGATTATGCAAAATCCGTCACCGTGCTTCAGGATGCATTGAAACATAATGAAAAAAACATAGAGGTCCTTTTCCGGCTGGGCATAGCGCTTGACAAGTCCGGCGACAGGACGGGATGCTTAGAACAGATGGAAAAGGTGCTGGAGATAGATCCCAACAACGTAGACACACTCAACTATATCGGGTATTCCTATGCCGAGGACGGTGTCAACCTGGATGAGGCCCTGAACATGATTCAAAGGGCGCTCAAGATAAGCCCGGACAGCGGCTATATAATTGACAGCCTGGGCTGGGTCTATTACAGGCAGGGGCAGTATGACAAGGCCCTGGATTCCCTTGAAAAGGCCTTCTCCTTGAAATCCGATGATCCTACGATCGCCGAACACCTCGGCGATGTCTATTTTAAGAAAAATGAGTATCAGCGATCCATAGAGATGTATGAAAAGGCCCTGTCCCTGGAACACCAGGAGGCGGACAAGATACTCGAAAAGATCAAGAAAGTGCAGAAATTCCTGGAATAGTATGGGATTAATTCAGAAACCTATCTTACCCGGATTATCTTTAAATAGTGCAGGGTTGATCCAGTGAAAAAATCCCCGGCAGTAATTTTTATGTTCCTGTTCGTCGCGCCCCTTATTCTTTCAGCCGGCTGTGCCCCTCTTATTAAATCCATCCCCAGTGAGCCCGTCACCTTTTCCCGCGCCGATGAAATAATTTCCGGGATAAAGGCACAGAATGACATGATACGCTCGTTCTATTCCCTTGGCATTGTCTCAATTAAAGGATGGATGCTGGATTCCGATGCTGATATCCTTATTGCAGGGGTAAGGGACCCTCTTACATTGAAGATAGAGATAACACACACATGGGGCAGGCCTGTCCTCCACATCCTTCTCAGGGATGGAAAGATTCAGGTACTCTCCTTTCAGGAAAAACAGATATATTCAGGGATATTTACACCGGAGGCCTTATCGAGGTTCCTTCCGGGATTAAGCATGGACAGGGAAATGATATGGTCGATCCTGAGCGGCCGTCCGCCTGTCGTATCCCATGATGCTCTCGGCGTCTCCGGCACGGACAGGATACAACTGTACGATGAGACGGGACTTGAACTGGAGGCCGTTTATCTCCCTCTTGAAGGATCCTTCCCGAAGAAGGTTGTCCTCCCCGCGCAGTATCTGAATATTTCTTTTTCAGATATCAGGGAAAACAGTGAGATACCTTACGCAGGGGAGATACAACTGAGCGGTGAAAGGCTTGAAAAAGACCTGACCCTGAGGATAAAAAATACGGTCCTTAATGCCTCTGTCCCTGACCTGATATTCACCCTTGAAATACCCTCGAACTACATCGCCGTCGATCTGGATCAGTGATATCTACTCTATATCTTCAATATACGCCTTGGTCGTGGCAATCGTCTTTGCCATCTCAGGCTCAAGAAGTACGGCATCCGAATATTTTTTCGTCTCACCGGCCTTAATATCAGCCTTTTTATCAACGTTCTTCAGCTCATTCTTATCCTTGTCATAAAATACGATCTTGATCTTAAAGCTGTGGGGCGCTTGCTCATTATTCTTGAGTTCTATGTTCCATATCGACTGAATGAACCTGTTTCCGGAGACATAACCGACAGGTTTAAGCGAATAATTCACGATGCTTATAATTTCATCCTGTGCACGTGAATTCGGCGTACAACATAGAATCAATAAAGCAGCCACGAATAATATTAAAGAGATTCCGGTTTTTCTCATGGTTCCTCCTTATAGGATGTTTTTATTCATTAATCGGCATCAAAAATTAAATTCATAATAATTTTGTTACCAGGTCAAATCATCAATAAGGGAAAAAGTTTTTAAATATCAAAGGAATCACCAATGCAAGCAAGGCGTGATTCCAACGAAATCTTATATGGCTATAAATGGTTTTGACCCCATCCACCGGGGACGGGGTCCCTTGAGAGGAAAAACCTTAATATTTATGAAAGTTTGTCAATAAATGCCTTTGTTGTAGCAACCTTTTTGGCCATGTCCGGTTCCAGAAGCACGGCGTCGGAAAATTTCTTGGTTTCAGTTGCGCCCATACTGACATCCTTGAGAACTTCCTTCAGTTGATTATTATCCTTGTCGTAAAAAACGACCTTAATATTAAAGCTGTGTGGGGCCGCCTCATTGTTCTTGAGTTCGATATTCCATATCGACTGGATAAACCTGTTGCCGGAGACATACCCTACCGGTTTAAGGGAATAATTCAATATGCTGATGGTGCTGTCATCAGCCAGTAAGTTCATTGGAGCACATAGGATCAATAAAGTTGATACACACAATAGTAAAGAAATTCCTAATCGTTTCATGGTTCCTCCTGAAAAATAATTTTAGATTGATGCTTATCTAATCGGCGCCAGGAGAAATTTCTTTAATAATTTGTTATGAGGGTCAATAATTAACAAGAGAAGTTATTTGGAATACCAACGGCATTGTTCAAGGCTACTGTAGATTTGTCGCCGCAGCAGGACCTCATAAACCTGAAATGTAAGTTAACCGGTTAATTTTCTTAAAAATACGCATATATATTAATTCATTACAGGTTTATTGTCAAAGCGAAATATTAAGACATTTATAAAATTATGGAAAAATCATGTAACTTTTTCATTAATGGAGCGTCTATAAGCGTGTAGAAACCGCTACATATCATATTTTATTGAACTGTTGGACAATTAACTTTCAAGACAAAATTAAGGTTAAACTCATTTAATCTTTTAGCCAAAAAGAGGTCATCATGCCGAACAACACAAGGACATTATTAACATCACTAAAGTATCTGTTCCTGACATTCATACTAGTAATCGGTCTTGTTAGTATTACAGCCTCGGGCGGAGGAGGGTCCGATGACTCGAGTTCAACAGAGGATACGACGGATGACACGACGGACGACACGACAAACACATCACAGTATAACCCTAATAATCTTCCCTCAGGCCAGTTCTTCACCGACACCGCTTATAACCTGGCAGGCGCTACAGAAATTCAACTGAACACCTCTTCCATAAGCATAACAGGAACCGGTGCAAGTGCCGTCGGTCCTGTTGCAACTATTACAAGCCCCGGCACATACCATATCTACGGGACACTGACTGACGGTCAATTAATTGTGGACACACTGGATGCCGGAGACATAAGCCTCTATTTAAACTCGGCTGACATCACATGTACAGACGGGCCTTCCATTTATATCAAGAATGCGGAAAGGGTTATTGTCGCCCTAGCAGACGGAACTGTTAATTCGCTAACAGACGGTTCATCATACGCAACCATTGATGAGGACGGAGAGCCTGACGCGGCCCTTTTCAGCCATGAAGACCTGGTCATTTACGGCGCAGGGACCCTTACTGTCAACGCGAAATACAGGGACGGCATAAAAAGCAAGGACGGGCTCATAATCCACAGCGGGACCATTATTGTCAACTCGACCGATGACGGGATATCAGGCAAGAATTATGTAAGCGTCGAAGATGGGGATATCACCATAGATGCAGGTGGCGACGGCATGAAAGCCGCCAATGAGGGAGACGCAGACCAGGGATATATCTACATTAATGACGGTTATTTTGAAATTGTCGCAGGCACTGACGGCAGCGGTGATGGCATACAGGCTGAGACGCATATTGTAATCAAGGGCGGGACATTTGACCTGATTACAGCCGGAGGCAGCACCAGCAAATTAAATCTTGATGAAGTAACTGCAAAAGGGTTCAAGGCAAACATAGGGGTAACCATAGACGGGGGCACTTTTATTGTTGATTCAGCTGACGACTCATTCCACTCGGATGACACCATAGTAATTAATGGCGGTAACCTTGACGATATTGCTTCAGCAGATGACGCGATGCATGCCGAACTGGCGCTTACAGTCAACAACGCCGGAACAATAATTAATGTAACCACATGCTATGAAGGCATTGAAAGCATGGTTATCACCATTAACGACGGAAGCATCCATGTAAGGGCTACAAATGACCCGATAAATGCATCCGACGGCAGCGGCACCGGCATGATGCCCATGCAACCTGGTGGCGGTGGCGGCATGCCTCCCGGTGGAACATCAAATAACTGCGCCCTTTATATCAACGGAGGATATATGGCGCTTTACAATATAAACACTACAGATTCCGACGGCTTTGATTCTAACGGATCAATCGTGATGACCGGCGGTATTGTAATAATTAATGGTGGTTTTGGTCAGAATGGAATAATGGATTATGGTTCCTTTGCCATGAATGGCGGGTTTATTATCGGCGCAGGAACCAGTTCAATGCCGCAAGCGGCAGGTGATGCAAGCTCTACACAGAAATCATTTTTCGAAACTTTCGATTCCAATACCGGCAAAGCCGGGACGTTGATTCATGTCCGAAGAAGTGACGGTGTTAACGTGGTTACCTTTGCACCATCAATAAATTTTCAGGCAATAGAGTTTTCCTCTCCCCTGCTTCTGAGTGACAGTTCATACACATATACTGTCTATACCGGAGGCAATTATTCACCAGACACGGATAATGATGGGCTCTATGGGAATATTGACGATAACGTGTATACAGATGACGGAACATATACCATTGGAACAGAGGTCAGCTCGGGGCCTTTGTCATCATATGCAGTGACAGGCGGAGGCATGTTTCCGTTTTGAAGGTGATGCAAATAGACTAACTTCCTTTAAATAATTTAAATAAGAGCCCCTCCTGCTTCATG
>JAFGIC010000161.1 GCA_016929815.1 Deltaproteobacteria bacterium | reverse complement strand
TATGCGATCCTGATTGCCGTTGGTGTTATTATTGTCTTATTGATTTCTGCGTTGTTTATGACAAACATAGTTTCCCGCCTGAATAAGGCAGTAAGCGAACCTGAAAAGGTTACGGAAGACATGGTACGAAATCAGACTTACACTGCAGATAACATGCAGGACCGGATATCGATTCAGGATTCAGCCCCTGAGAATCGCACCACTGAAATCGGTATTGATGCCTCATTGGGGCACGAAACCGAACCTTCAGTGGAGGATATTCAAGCTCCTCCGGTTCATGAAACCGTAGCGCCGGCAATATCTCCGATTGGGCCGGACCAGTCCCCTGTGCAGACAGATGTCAATGAACCGCTTGCATCGGTTCAAGGAAGATATAACCTGACTGCATATGTAATGGAAAGGACTTATATAAGGATCTATGTGGATAACGAGCCGCCCAGAGAGTTTATATTTTCGCCCGGAAGCTACCCCCAGTGGAAAGCCGATGAGGGATTTTTTCTCCTGATCGGCAACGCGGCGGGTGTGGAGTTCGATTTTAACGGAAAAAGGATAACTGCCCTGGGCAAAACAGGGGATGTGGTTCGTCTGAGGCTCCCTGAGGATTTCAACCCGAATATTAATGAATGAGAAGCAGAGTGGAAAATATCTTTGATATATTGGAAGAGAGAGGTTTTGTCGAACAGGTTACGGACAGGGACATGTTGCGGGATCAATTGAAGAAACCGACAACCTGTTATATAGGCTTTGATCCGACCGCCAGGAGCCTTCATGTGGGAAGCCTGGTTCCCATAATGTCTCTGGCGCACATGCAGAGGGCGGGACACAGGCCTATTGCCCTTGTCGGGGGAGGGACGGCCATGGTCGGAGACCCCAGCGGCAAGACAGAGATGCGTCGCATAATGACAAGAGAAGAGATTAATGACAATGCTGAAGGCATAAAAAAACAGCTGTCGCGTTTTATCGATTTCAGCGAAGACAGGGCTATAATGCTGAACAACGCAGAATGGCTTACAGCGCTTAATTATATCGATTTTTTAAGGGATATCGGCAGGCATTTCAGCGTCAACAGGATGCTTACCGCAGAGAGCTATAAGGCACGAATGAAGGACGGCCTGAATTTTATCGAGTTCAATTATCAGCTCCTCCAGGCCTATGACTTCTGGTATCTGTTCAATCACTATGATTGCCGTGTCCAGATGGGCGGCAATGACCAGTGGGGCAATATTATTGCCGGCGCAGATCTGACAAGGCGTCTCAACGGCGAGATAGTTCATGGACTGACATTCCCCCTTATCACAACCTCGTCAGGCGTCAAGATGGGAAAGACGCATCAGGGCGCCATATGGCTCGACCCTGAACTTACGTCCCCTTACGATTACTACCAGTTCTGGATCAACCAGGAAGACGGAGATACCGGAAGATTCCTGGCCTTCTTCACATTCCTTCCCATGGACGAGGTCAGAAGGCTTTCTGCCCTTGAGGGTTCGGACATCAGGCAAGCCAAGGAAAGCCTGGCCTTTGAGGCGACAAGGCTTTGTCACGGCGAGGGGGAGGCAGAAAAGGCAAGAAAGGCAGCCAGGCAACTGTTCGGCGGGGACAGGTCTGAGATGTCCGAATCGGTGCCCGGATTTCATATCGGGGAAAAAGATTTCGGTGACGGCATACCTGCTTATATCCTCTTTGAGATGACCGGCCTATGCAAAACCAGGTCAGATGCCCGCAGACTCATTTCACAGGGAGGCGGGTATATCAATGACAGTGCAGTCCACGCCTTTGATCAGATAATAGGCCCTGATCAAGCGGCAAACGGTTCGATTCTCCTGAGGGCCGGCAAAAAGAGGTACGCGCGGGTCGTAATTCAGCAATAGGATTTTTACAACTAATAATGTTATAATAAAAACCGTATCCGGGGGATGCGGTGGGAAACGGTCAGAAACAAATGGAAGAAGAGCAGGAAGAGATTCTCGATGAAGAAGAATCCCTTGATGAGGATTTAAAATATGAGCCTGACCAGGCTGACCGGGATGGACGTGATATTGATATTATCCCCATGGCCCAGGGAGAAGACCGGGCGCTTGTACCCTATGACCCGCTTCAACTCTACCTTATGGAGATTAAGAGATACAAGCTCCTTACAAAGGAAGAGGAAATTGAGTTGGCAACAAGGGTCAAAGAGCACAATGATCCTGACGCGGCATATCGTCTGGTTACATCCAACCTGAGGCTTGTTGTAAAGATCGCCATGGACTTCCACCGTTACTGGACAAAGAGCCTCCTGGACCTGATCCAGGAGGGGAATGTCGGGCTTCTGCAGGCAGTAAAAAAATTCGACCCCTACCGCGGCATAAAGTTCTCCTATTACTCCTCATTCTGGATCAAGGCATACATGCTCAAGTTTATCATGGAGAACTGGAAGCTGGTAAAGATAGGCACAACCCAGACTCAAAGAAAGCTCTTTTTCAACCTGGCAAAGGAGAGAGACAAGCTTGTAGCCCAGGGATTCTATCCCGAGACCAGGCTCCTTGCTGAACGGCTCGATGTAAAGGAGGAGGACATCGAGGAAATGACCCAGCGTTTGGGCGGGGGCGAGGTCTCACTAAATGCCCCGATCGGCGACAGCGGCAAGGATGAATACAGCTCTTTTCTGCCGGATAAAACAGCAGATGTTGACGAAAGGCTATCGGAGGCTGAGGGGAGGACAATACTGCTGGAAAAACTTTCCCAGTACAGGAGCAGGCTGTCCAAAAAGGAACTGGATATCTTTGACAACCGCATTATGTCGGACAACCCCCTGACGCTCCAGGATTTCGGCGACAAGTATCATATCTCCAGGGAGAGGGTGCGCCAGATACAGGCCAGGATAGTGAGCAACATAAAAAAATGGCTCAAGGAGGACATCCCTGATTTTGAAGAACAGTTCAGTGATTTTGTAAAGTAAAGGATTATATAAAAACCCAGTTATGCCAATAAATAAAAATATACGTGTAAATCTTAAATATAAGCTTACAGTCTATCCTGTGGCCACATTTATACTCATGATTCTGCTCTCATGCGCGGCGATAGGGCTGAAATCCCAGGCAATGGAAAAACCGGCCGATTCCCTGGAAACAGGTGAGAACGCCTCCGTGGAGACGCCCTTGACCCTCAGCCCGGAGATTTCTTCCGATTATTTTTACGCCTCGCTTTACATCAATCAGGGCAACTACAAAAAGGCAAAGGAATACCTGGAAAAAGTTTACGATAATAATCCTGAATCCCTCTATCTCAACAAGAAGATGGCGGTGCTTTCCCAGAGGCTCGGGGACCTCAAGGCTGCCATCTCATTTGCAGGAAAATGTGTAGATATAGACCCGGAAGACCTGCATTCACACATGCTTCTGGCCGAGCTGTCCGCCATGATTGGAGACAGAGAGACTGAGATTAAGGAATACGGTGCCATCTTATCAATTGACCCCGAGCAGCAGAGAATAAGATTC
>JAFGIC010000020.1 GCA_016929815.1 Deltaproteobacteria bacterium | reverse complement strand
GAGGGGGAAAAATGTCTTAGATTTGTCTAATTGTACGCTTTTACCGGGGCTCGTGGACAGTCACACCCATCTTGCCATGTCGGGGACTGATGATCAGGAAATCCGTCAAAGACAGCTAATCGCTCCTTTTGAAGAGATAAAGGACATGATTTCAAGGCACCTTGGTGAACAAATTAAACACGGTATTGTCGCGCTGAGAGACGGGGGAGATCGTGCCGGGCACGTCCTCCGCTACAGGCTGAATATCCCGCAGGGCGCTACTCCGGTATCCTTCAAAACTGCCGGAAGGGCATGGCACGCCGAGGGACGTTACGGGAACCTTATTGGTCGCTCCCCTCTTAAAGGGCAAAGCCTTGCGCGGTCCATTTTGAGGGAACATGCCGGCATTGATCACATAAAGATAGTAAATTCAGGCCTTAACAGCCTGTCTTGTTTTGGAAAAGAGACTCCCCCGCAGTTTGATTTTGAGCAGTTAAAGGAGGCCGTAAAGACCGGGTTAAGCCTCGGACTCAAGACCATGGTCCATGCAAACGGTGCGGAACCGGTTCGGTCAGCCATTGAGGCCGGTTGCAATTCCATAGAACATGGTTTTTTTATGGGTGATGATAACCTCCTTAAAATGGCTGATAAAAGGATTACATGGGTTCCAACCCTGTTTACCATGGAGTCCTATTCCAGGATTTTCAGGCATGGTAGTACGGAATATGAGGTAACAACAAGAAATCTTTACCACCAGATAGATCAGGTGTCCAAGGCGGCAAAATACGGGGTCCCAATCGCCGTGGGGACCGATGCCGGAAGCCCGGGGGTCCACCATGGCAAGGCTATCAGGGAGGAGATAAAGCTCCTTATCTCTTCCGGGCTTTCTCTTGAAAAGGCCGTTAAAAGTGCAACATTCAGAGGTGCAAGGCTGCTTGGCATGGAAGATCGAATTGGTACATTAACTGTCGGAATGCAGGCGACCTTTATCTCGACCTTTGGAGGGCCTGAGGCATTGCCGGATGCATTGGATTCGCCTGAATCCATCTGGGTAAGAGGGAGGACATGGCAAAATAATCCCTCCTAAACCAGCAGTTAACGATCTGTTTCTTTTTCACAATCCACTCTGTTTATAGGTCTTTTAACACAAGACTTAAAAAACCCCAATTCAGCAAAAAAATAGTATCAACACACTCAAAGTGAGGGTTAGACAACTATTTACCCAATAAAATTAGACAGTTCAAAAATTATCATATATGTTAATAATTTCCTTGACAGACAACATATTAGACTGTATAAGACACACTAATAATCCCGCCATAAATATACACCATAACACAATAAATATACAGTTTAATTCATGGATTGGTTAAAATTGCTTAGACATGTCTGAATTAGAAGTCCAAAACTTGATCAGCAGCAAGGAAATCATGGAGAAAACAGGCATTTCCAGGGCGACACTTAATAACTATATCAAGTTGGGTATTATACCAAGGCCGATCATTCGAAAACCTGTAAATGGTTTCAAAAACATAAAAAGTCTGGGATATTTTCCTCGCACAGCCTTAGACCGGATCGAAGAGGTAAGGAGGCTGAAAAAAGAAGGTATTTCCATGGACGCTATTTCAGGGAGGCTGAGTGATGTCGCGAGGGATGCTGATTTTGAAGATGAGATCGTGAAAGTGGATTTGCATCGAGATAAATTGCCTCCTGAAAAAGAAGTGAGATCCGACAAAGGGATCTACAGGGGGAAACTTAAAGTAACACTTAAAGATATTTCCTTCCCGGCCTACCTGATCAATTTCGATTTTGAAATAGCGTGGATAAATCATGAGGCTGAAGAAAGACTTTTCAACCAGAAGATTGATCAATTCGTGGATGAGGAATCTATAAATATCTTTAAGCTTCTTTTCAACTGGGAGTTCCATTGCCATGTTCAGAACTGGAAAGACCTTGTTGCCTACCACATGTCTTTCGCAAAATTCAAATACTCAAAGACATGGTTGACAAGACTATACCAGGGAATCTCCGGAAAAGAGGTCAGTCTTTTGGAGAAGGTATATGATGATATATCAACTTATCCGGATCAGGCTATCAAGGATACACATATCAATTTCTTAAAAAAGGACGGCTCCACAGATAGATACCGTGTTTATAGTGTCTTTTTCGAAGAGGGTATCTTCTTTGTTTATGTCCCTTTCTGAATATTTAATCGATTTCAATTATGATACGGGAGGGTTAAATGGAAACAAAAAGATCTACAGGGATCGTTCCAAAAGATGTTGAGCTTATAAGAAAAATCTCGGAAGACAGATCAGAACTGCCGCCGTGGCTTTTTAAGCATCAGGACCTGGAAGAAGCGCTTGAAGATGCGCAAACTATTGATCAGAAAGATCTGACAAACATTTGCAATCACATCCATTTTACGGATGGGTATCTGTATGTTCATTTGCGGCATCCCAGATATGAAGAAGGCATTCTTTTAAAGGCCTGTCCCGAACCATGCCTTGGTGTGGAGCTCACGTGTCGATGGTATCAGAAGAGTAGTTCGGTCCTTTTGCTGGATAATTACCGTTTCCTCCACCTTCTAATTGATGACGGGCGATCGCTGATACTGGTTCCCGCAACAATGAAATCCATGGATAACGAATCATTTACCGTTCAATTGCCAAATAAAAGCTATTCGGTTGGTCAGCGACAGGCAAAGCGTTACCCATGCCATGGTGTTATCGCGGAATTGATGCAGAACGGCTTTCAGGCAAGGGGTGAGTTACTGGATTTTAACCAGGTTGGGTTCCGAATAAATGTGTCTCCAGACCCGAACAGCTCCTTTAGATGGTTAAATTCAGATGAATTGGTTCAAATTCATCTGAGGAGGGATCAGCGGATCATATTTTCGGGCGCGTGTAAGTATCTCAGGAAGGGGAGACCCCAACATGATAAGGAGATAGTACTGGCGTCAGTCAATAAAGGCATCAAGAGATTTAAGAAAAAGCGGGCACGTAATCTTCGGCAAAGGCTTGTCCCATCACCTTCTTTGCATTTTGAGCACCCTCTGCTGAAAAAGAAGGTCCAGCTTGAGGTCTATGATATCTCTACATCTGGATTTTGTGTTTATGAGGCGGAAGATATGAAGGTCCTGATGCCTGGAATGATAATCCCAGAACTAACTATCAGTTTTTCAGGCGCATTAAAGATAGAATGTGCTGCGCAGGTTATTTACCGTCTTGATGATGATGAGAGAGGCGGACGTTACGGACTTGCGATCCTTGATATGGATATAAACGCCTACAGCCGTCTCACACAAATATTAACCAACACCCTTGAGCCCCATGCGTATGTGTCCAGCGAAGTGGACATGGAGGCCCTTTGGGAGTTCTTTTTTGAAACGGGTTTTATATACCCCAAGAAATATCGCCTTATCCAATCCAAAAGAGATATCTTTAAGGAAACTTATCGTAAGCTATATCAGGAAAACCCGGAGATTGCCAAACACTTTACATACCAGAAAAGTGGAAGAATATACGGTCATATATCCATGATAAGGGCATATGAACGGGCATGGATGATGCACCACCATGCTGCCCGTGCCGCGGAAAGTAGGAGGACCGGTTTCATTGTGTTGAAACAGTTGATGCATTACCTGAATGATCTCCATCGTCTGCCTTCATCAAAGATGGACTATGCAATAAGCTATTTCCGTCCTGAGAATAAATTCCCGGATCGTGTCTTCGGAGGCTTTGCAAGGGGCTTGAATAACCCGCGGGGGTGCTCTATGGATCTTTTTGCCTATCTCTCACATACAAGCCTTTCATTGGGGGCACAACTGCCTGAGATGTGGTCCTTAAAAAGGAGTTCGGCGCTTGATATCTGGGATTTCAAACGGTTTTATGAACAATCTTCAGGCGGACTGCTCCTTGATGCCCTGGGGCTGGAGCAGAAAAATGATCATGATGAGTCACTTGAGAATGTATATGGCAGGCTTGGGTTCCTTCGAAAATGGCGTGCTTATTCGCTTGTAAACAAGGGTGAACTGAATGCCCTGCTGATAGTAAATCAATCAGATCTCGGGATTAATCTCTCCGATCTTTTGAGTGGTATCAAGGTTTTAGTAACAAATCCCGATGAACTGCCCTGGAATATTTTATCCATAGCCATATCAAAGTTGACCGGGGAATATAACATGAACAGGGTTCCTGTTCTTTTTTATCCTTTTAAGTATGTGTTAGATAACGAAATCCCCTATGAAAAACAGTATCAGATGTGGATACTTAATGTTGAATACGGAAATGAGTATATGGAGTATATGCGTAAGAGGTTCAGGGTAGGCTATAAGTGACGCCTTTCGCTTAATCAATTAAGAGCCGATTTCAAAACGTCCGATTTTGGCCAATCTCCGCGTCAGGCTCAAATTTTAATCCTCAAAATACTAAATGTATTCCTGTGGTTAAAATTATCGCCTTCCTTGATCTTGGCAAAACTTAAACGTTTTGAAACTGCCTCTCATCTCTTTTTCATGTATTATGTTAAAATCCAATCAGATTTAAGACGCCTTACATCTGTCTGATCAGGCAGCTCTATTCTCCGAGAGTATTATTCCCTTCATTGATTCGGCACGATACACTTCTAATTTATACACCTGAAATTCACATGTATAATTTTAATAAATTTATTATACAATTTAGAAAAATATTGACATATTGCGTCATTTATG
>JAFGIC010000160.1 GCA_016929815.1 Deltaproteobacteria bacterium | reverse complement strand
TTTTTCTTTTCTGCCGACACTTGGGCCCCGCTTTTTTTACAATCAGGTCTATTTATGGTCTTACTCAAAACTGATTTCATGAGTGAGCTCGATACATCCAATAACGCTTTGGGCGGAGGGGCAGCGTGAAAGGTAGGTATTTAAGGCCTCTTCAGCCTCCTTTTCCTGTTCGTCACTAACTTTCAAAAAATAGTGAACGTGGATATGTGTGATTTTGAGCACGCCGTCAACATCCTCGATATCTCCTTTAACATGAGCCCTGTAGCGGTCTTTAGGGGTTGAGATTTCTTTTCCGGCCAGCACCGCTGCCAGTGTCCCCATCATTCAGCCCCCAACCCCTCCGATAACATGATCAAGGGTCGCTGCATACTCTTTTTTGGGCGCGTATCCGTAAAAATCTTTTATCCCTCCATGAACACCGTAGAAAACAGGATCAGAGAAGCCTTCTATCAAGGCCTTTCGGGTCGGCCCTTCTTCTCTGGTAATCAGTATATTGGAGGTGTGAACGATCTGTGACATATCGATTTCCTTTCTAAATCGAATCACCGGCAGTTAATCGCAACAGGGATTGGTAAATCTTTGTCTTTCGCGCGAACCCCATTATTCCCTGGGGCGCAAGCAACATAATTATGATAAGCAGGATGCCCTGTATAATCAGGCTGATCCCCGCGTATCTGGCAAGGAGAAAATGTAAAAAGACAATGATCACCGTCCCGATAATCGGGCCTTCCTCGGTACTGATGCCCCCTATTACCGTTGCGAGAATCATCGTCATGGTCCACTTCATGGAGAAGCCGCTCTCAGGCGCGATATATCCCTGGAACATGTAAAATATGGATCCGGCTATCGCGGTTATAAAGGCGCTGATTACAAAGGCGAACAGCTTGAGTTTGAAGATATTGATGCCAGAACTTGACGCGGCGCTGTCATTGTCACGGATGGCCGCGAGCCCCATACCCATTTTTGAAGAAAGGGTTAAACGCATAATCACAATCGATACAATCCCGATAAAGATGGCAAGCCAGTAGATATGCGTCATGGAAACGTCATTAAGACCTTTTATCATATAACCCGCGCCTTTGCCGTGGATCTGTTCCCCCACGGGTCTCCAGATAAAAAATACGACCCGCAGGGCTTCGGGCACAACCAGTGTCCCGATAGCAAAATAGATGCCCCTCAACCTGAACACGGCAGAGGATATGAGCATGGTAAAGATCGCGGCAACTATCGCTCCGCCGAGTATTCCCATGTAGAGGGGGAGACCGTTCCATGTGAATATGACTAAGGTATAGCCCCCCAATCCAATGAATGCGGGCTGGCAAAGGGATATCAACCCACAGTAACCGGAGAGCAGGTTCCACATATTTGCCAGTGCCAGGTATATAAAAAAGAGGAAGATGTAAAGGAGCCAGGTTCGAGGCAATCCCAACACGGGGAGTACGGCCAGTACTGCTACTACAACCGCAATAACTATAAATTCTTTAAATCTGTGGGGGTTGACCTTCATTACATATACTCCTAACGACCGAACAGACCCTGAGGCCTCACAGCTAATATGACAAGCACGATAACATAGAGGATGAGCATCTGGGCCGACGCACTGATATATTGGGCCCCTAATGTCTGTGCCAACCCAAGGATAATGCCACCCACGAATGTACCGATAATGCTCCCCAGACCTCCCAGTATGACGACGCCGAATGCGATGATAAGAAAGGGGATCCCCGACACGGGCGTGAAGGGAAAAGTCAATCCCAAAAAAACACCGGCCACGGCGGAAATTGCAGCTGAGATCCCGAAGGTAAGACAGAATATGCGGGCCGTATTGATCCCCATTAATTGAGCCGCCCTTATGTCCTGGGAGGAGGCAATAATCGCCTGTCCTATAAAAGTCTTTTTAAGAAACAGGCTCAGGGCGATCATGACGATTAAGGCGACGATAAGATTGAGAAGGTATACCACCGGTATATATATATCGCCCAAAATGAAGCTCTCAAGGCTGTATGATGTTGTCAGGCCCCTTGACATGGGGGTAAAGAGAATCTGGTAAAGATTTTCAAACACGAGGGAAATCCCGAAGGCAATGAGCAACGGCGCTTCCATGGATCTTTTAAAAACCCGGGCCATAAAATATTTTTGGATGGCGAAACCGACGGCAAACAAAAGTGGAATCCCCGCCACAAGGCTTAAAACAGGGTTGAATCCCAAATATGTCATGATTGAATAGGCAAAGTAGCTGCCGAATATGACCAGGTCTCCATGGGCGACATTTATCAGCTTCATAACCCCGAAGACCAGGGAGAGGCCCAGGGCGATTACGGTGTACAGTCCGCCCAGGAGGATTCCACTTATTACCGGTGTGGCTATATCTGAAAATATCTCGTTCATATGAAAAGTAATCTAATTATTTCTATGCTCCGAAATAGGCCTTTTTGACTTTTTCTTCCGCCCGAAGGCTTTCAGCGCTTCCACTGAGAACAACATGCCCTGTCTCCAGGATATAGGCCCTCTCGGCCTCTTCGAGGGTTCTCCTTACGTTCTGTTCAACAAATATGATTGTAATGCCCTTTGACCTGATCTCCTTAAGGACGTAATAAAGCTCATTCACAACAATGGGACTCAGGCCGAGCGACATTTCATCTAAAAGCAGGAGTTTAGGGTCCGACATTAAGGCTGACCCTATTGCCATCATCTGCTGCTCTCCTCCGCTCATGGTTTTGGCAAGCTGTTTTTTTCTCTTCTCGAGAATAGGGAAATGTTGATAAACATTTTCGAAGCTTTGTTCTCTCTTAGGCCTTGCCCTGTGATTGTATGCCCCCAATCTGAGATTTTCATAGACCGTCATGTCGGGGAAGATCCGTCTTCCCTCGGGAACCTGGGAAATACCAAGGGTGACTATCTGATAAGGATCCATCATGGTTATGTCCATTCCGTCAAACATGATGCTGCCCCTAACAGGATGCATTATTCCGGAGATGCTGTTCATCAGTGTGGACTTGCCTGATCCGTTGGCGCCGATTATAGCTACTGTCTCTCCGGTTTTTACCTCGATGGAGACATCCCATAGTACCTGCAGGCTTCCGTAGTAAGCATCTATATCGCTGACCTTAAGCAATATTTCTTGAGGCATTTTATTCGCCTTCGTAAAAAGACTATGCGGCTTGCCGCAGAGATGAAGGGCAAGGTGAGCCGCGCCGAAGCTCGTCAGAGCGAAGGCCGGTTGGCTATGGCGCAGTTCCGCTTTATGCCCCACCGCTTGCGGTGGGGAGCTTCATCGCCTGTATCTTTCATCCTTGCCGTAATTAATCCACTACATTATCCAAGGTAGGCCTTAATGACCTTTTCGTCCTCCATGACCTCTTGTGGCGTGCCTTCAGCGATTTTGATGCCGTAATCTATTACAGTAACCCTATCGACCGCCTCCAGCATGACTTTCAGCACATGTTCAATCATAATATAGGTTATATTCATCGAACGGATCCGTTTCAGGATATTCAAGAAATTCGGGATTTCAACTTCGGTGAGCCCGGCGGCCACCTCATCGATTAGAAGCAGTTTCGGATCAGTGGCCAGGGCCCTTGCTAATTCAAGCCTTTTAAGGGTCAACGCCTCCAGATCTTTTGCCCTTACATCTTTTTTGTCCGTCAATTCCACGATATCAAGAATCTTATCGGCTTCAGCAGCGGCAGCGGTTTTCCCAATCCCCTTTCCATACATTGCCGCTACGGCGATGTTTTGGCGTGTCGTTAGATTGATAAAGGGATGAGGTATTTGATAGGTGCGCGCGATTCCAAGACGGCAGATCCTGTGCGGCGGAAGGCCTGAGATGTCATGCCCCTGAAATATTACGGCGCCTATCTCCGGCTTGTATTGACCTGAGATGACACTTATCAATGTTGTTTTTCCCGCGCCGTTAGGGCCCATCAGGCCGACGGCCTCACCTTCATGTATGTCAAGGCTCAAGTCGTTAACGGCAAACAGGCCCCCAAAACGTTTGGTTACATCAACGATTGAAAGAATGGTTGTTTCCGCCATTATCTTCCCTGTATCCCGGATACCCCGAAGCTCGATTCGGGAACTATCCTGATGAAACTCATGGTATTTTTCTGGTATGAGACACAAGGAATGGCTTCCTTGTGTCTCTTTTTAATCCCCAGTGATCCACATTGTCTCTTTCAGGGATGCTCTCGATTGTCTCTATGCCGCCCCTAAGAGAGGAAGCTGCATCCTGCTTTCCCGCCCCGCAAGGATATTAGTAAGGGATGGGAAATAAGAGGTCGGCTGTCTCCGGGAGGAAGTCATGATTGGAGATGACTACCTCATTCGTCCAGTTCTTGCCTTTCTTTATCCACTGACCAAATGAGACCGGATGT
>JAFGIC010000159.1 GCA_016929815.1 Deltaproteobacteria bacterium | reverse complement strand
TGCAAGCATGTCGGAGATCATGGATACCTGTCTAAGAGGGATGATTGATTATACATTCCTGGGCGGCGCCCAGATAGACATGTACGGCAACCTCAACTCCACACAGCTGGGCAAGGATCACAACCGGCCCAAGACAAGATTCCCCGGAAGCGGTGGGGCCAATGATTTTGCCTCATTCTGCTGGAGGATGATGGTTATTACGCCTCAGGACAGCAGGAGATTTACCGAGAAATGCGATTTTATCACAACCCCCGGATGGCTTGAGGGCGGGGACTCCAGGTCAAAAGTGGGGCTTCCCAAGGGATGCGGCCCATACAGGATAATTACGAACATGGCTGTCATGGACTTTGAAGAGAAATCCAAGAGGATGAGGATCATATCCATCAATCCCGGATACTCTGTTAAGGACGTGCAGGACAACTGCGGATTTGAGCTCCTTAAGGCGCCCAAGATAGTCGAAACAGCCCCTCCCAGTGAGATAGAGCTGAGAATCCTAAGGAATGAAGTTGATCCCGGACGCATAGTGATTGGAAGATAAATAAAGCTGTCAGCTGTCAGCGTTAAGCTATCAGTTGAAAATCATAACACTTTAAAAATCCGGCATCAACGGATGCCTTTAAATAATAAAGGGGCCTGGAATCTGATATATCATTCGATTCCAGACCCTATTTTTTTATAAGCCTCTTATTTGTAACTTCAGGTTAATATTACCAATATAATCTACTACCCCTTTCAGCAGGAGTCTAAGAGGCTAAAAAGCTTCCCTGCATTCCTGCATCCTAACAGGATGCCGATAACCTATCCCGCTTTTACCGCGATCTTTTTCGGCTTAACAGCCTCCACCTTGGGCAGAGTCAGCCTCAATACCCCGTCCTTTAATACGGCATCGATCTTTGACTGATCAATTTCGTTGGACAGGGTAAACTCCCTGAAATACTTGCCCGTCTCGTATTCCCTCAACACATCGATTTCATCCTTGTCTTCGGGCGCATCGACCTCCCCTGTCATGGTCAGGACATTTTTATTTATGGCGATGCTCAGGTTGTCCGACTTTACTCCGGGCATATCGGCAAGCAGCGTCAGTTCCTTTTCAGTCTCGAATATATCCACCGCCGGGGTAAATACAATCCCTGGTTTCGTCTGTTCAGCAGGTGCGCTCAATTGCACCTTTTCCTTTGATTGCAATGCCTTGGTTTCAGTATCAGTCATAATAACACCCCCTTTCCTTATGACGCTTTAACGACAATCTGTTTCTGTTTTGCGGTCTCTGCCTTGGGCATGGTTATGGTAAGAAGCTCGTCGCCGCATTTTGCATCCACCTTCGCCGTGTTGATCTGTGTGGGAAGGTTTACTATCCTGCTGAATTTTCCTCCCTCTCTCTCACGCCTGTGATATTTAACCTCTCCCTTTTCCTCGGAGATCTTTCTTTCACCTGATATTGAAAGTGTGTCGCCCGTAACCGAAATGTCCAGTTCATCGTATTTTATACCCGGCAGTTCGGCGCGGATATAATAGTTATCCTTATCCTCCGTTAAATTCATTAAGGGAAACACCCCTGGTGAGGGGCCGCTCGATGCGCCTCCGAAAATCCCTTCGCTCAACAGATCCATCTGCCTTTTCAGTCTCTCGATATCTCCAAAGGGAGACCTCCAATAAAAGGCAGGCCAATTACTTGTTCTTCTGAAGATCATAATATATACCTCCTTTTAATATATAGATTAATAGAATACATCTGTACTACTGATTACTCAACAATAACAGCCGGTTAAATAATGTCTATCTCTTACGGCAAAAAATAATCATGTCTTTTTTGCTGTCAAGGGGAAATTTTTTTCTGAAAATCTCAAAGACCATTTCTTTTATTGGGACCTTGAAAACCATATAAAATCAGTAAGGTCCGGTCAGTATATTGAATAAGATAAAGCTTGCGCGGTACGGCATGGGAGCGCAATAAGTTAAAACATTTTCCTATGCAAAATCCCAACCGGACATTGCTGACTTGAAATGAAAGTTGACTCACATTGCATGTTCGTTATAGAGTTGCAGTCATTATACAGGGAATGCCTTCAGTGCTTAGTGCTTCGATTCGCAAATATCCTAACGTATTTTAGTGAATCAGTATATTTCAAATGCTCACTCAGCACTCAGTCCTGAGTAAATAAATTCGTTATCGAATTCATGAATCGATGGACTTAGGCGCTGAATTAATACTAAAACCGGTACCTTTTTGAACACCCGTCTGCCGAACGGCCTGTTTTGGTTTCTGTTTATCAATGAAAGGATTCACATTTGATATGAGAGTGGTCAAGGAACAAATAAAATGCAAGGTCTGCGGGAAAAATGACGCGGTCGTCTATTGCGACGGCTGCGAAAAACCCCTGTGCGAAGATTGCAGGAAATTTGACATGTGGGGTTCCGGTTGCGGACACATCGACACAAAGGTCTTCTGTAGTGCATGCTATGATGACATTGATATAAATCCATGGGGCGGGAAAAGGACGGAATAATAAAAGGCACAATGCT
>JAFGIC010000158.1 GCA_016929815.1 Deltaproteobacteria bacterium | reverse complement strand
GTCAGAAATATTTATTCCATGTGCAAGATACAGCAGGAAAGCGTTCAGAAGAAGGTCAGAATCAATTTGAATGTTGCAAAGGAGATCATTTACCGGCAGGGTGATTCAGCAAGTATCAATGCCGAAAAGAGGACTCGTTTAGACGCATATAATGAAGATACAACAGA
The DNA here is from genome assembly GCA_016929815.1 of Deltaproteobacteria bacterium. GTDB lineage: Bacteria > Desulfobacterota > DSM-4660 > Desulfatiglandales > HGW-15 > JAFGIC01. The sequence goes on along the minus strand of JAFGIC010000158.1, from coordinate 12,118 downwards.
TAAAATAACCCTTGAAGCGCCTTATCTTGAGATTGGAAATTTAGCCCTGACGGAAAACGTGGATCTTACAGACTGGGTTTACAGGATCTCCGGGGGGATGTGCGCAATCCTGCAGAGGACGAAAGACGACAGCTTTGTTTTGACATCCACCAATATTATTAAAAAGGACGGGAAAAGGGCTGTAGGCTACTTCATCACTGCGGAAAATCCCATTGCAAAGACCATATTGAAGGGGGTTTCTTTTGAAGGTGATACATACCTGGTTAATGAATGGTATATCACCGCCTGTGAGCCCATAACCGACAAAAGCGGCAATGTTGTGGGCGCCTTATGGGTAGGCATCAAGGAACAGAGCAGCGAATCGTTAAAAAGTGAGATAAAAAATATTGAGGTCGGCCAGACCGGTTACGTATATGTCATTAACAGTCAGGGCGTCCTTAAGATTCATCCTGCCAGGGAAGGGGCGAATATAATAGATTCCAGGGATTCATCCGGGATTGAATACATTCGCCTGATGATTGGTGACGCCCTGACCCTCAAACAGGGAGATGTCGGAACAATCCGTTATCCCTGGATCAATCCGGAACTTGGCGAAAAGAAATCGAGGCAGAAGATAATCAAATATGCCTACTTTGAACCATGGGACTGGATTATCGCGGCAGGGACATATGAGGATGAGATATATCAATCACTTCGCGAGACCGAGCGTTTTATCCTCATCCTGATGATGGTAAGCATTACCCTGGTTTTATTTCTGACTATCACATTTTCAAGACTTCTGGCTAAACCTGTTAAAGAATTGACAGCTGTGACCACCAGGATGGCAGCCGGCGACCTCTCCCAGAGGGTAAATGTCGTTACCAGGGATGAAATAGGCATCCTCGGGACGACATTTAACTATATGATAGGAGAGATACAGGATTATACTTCAAACCTCGAAAAAAAGGTTGAAGAAAGGACAAAGGAGCTTAGAGAATCAAGGGAAAAGTTCCGAAGGCTTTTCAGCTTTATGAACAGCATACTTGACAGCGCCACAGAATACGCGATCATCGCGCTCGATATCCACGGTGATATACTTGAATTCAACAAAGGCGCTGAAAAGATATTCGGATGGAGCAAGGATGAGGTAGTAAACAAACAGAATATAAGCATAACAGACACACCTGAGGACAGGCATAAAAAGATATACAAGGATATTATCAGCAGCATTAAAGACATTGGTATATATGAACAGGATATATATCGCGTGAGAAAAGACGGTTCACGGTTTCCGTCATTGACCAATATAACGTTGATAAATGACCCCACCGACGGGCTGGCCGGGTTCGTTGAGATTGTAAGGGATATCACACAGAATAAAAATCTTGAGAGAGAGCTGAGAGAGACCAAGGATTTTCTGTCGATAATTATGGAAAGTTCAGTTGATGGAATAATCACTACCGATTTAAAAGGGAAGATTACATACCTGAACAGGGCTATGCAAGAGATGACGGGCATGATAAGGGAAGAGGTAACAGGCACCCATATAAGCAATTTTTATAAGGAAGGCATTGATGAGGCAAGAAGGATAATGAGCCTGCTGACCGTACGTGAGCGGATTGAAAATTACGAGATAGATGTTTTGAGAAAGGACGGCGAGGTCAGATCTATTATAACATCATTGTTTATCCTCAGGAACGAGGACGGCAGTGATGTCGGAACAGGCGGCATATTCAAGGACGTGACGAATCAGAAGCTTCTTGAGGCAAAACTTAAATCTGCCCAGGCGGGCCTTGTTGAAGCGACCAAGTTAAGGGCGCTGGGTGAACTGGTTGCCGGAGTTGCCCATGAAATAAACAATCCCTTAATGGCTTCACAGACAATACTCCATGTTATTTTACGTAATCTGCCTCCTGATGCCGCGGAGAGGGAACGGCTGGAGATGATACATAAATGCAACAACAGGATTGAAAGGATAGTTGATCACCTCAGAGAGTTTTCAAGGGCCGGTAAACAGGAATTCAGAGATATTAACGTGAATGATCCGATTAAAAATGCACTTATGATGACCGGCCAGCAGTTAATGGATCATGGTGTCAGCATTGTTGAAGAACTTGCCGATAATCTTCCCATGATTTCAGCGGATGCAGGCCAGCTTGAAGAGGTGTTTCTTAACCTTATATCAAATGCCAGAGACGCTATGGATGAGATGGATGGAGAAAAGATCATGACCATCTCCTCTTCATATATTGAGGAAAATCAAAATCCGTATGTTATGGTATCGGTAAAAGACACCGGCGCCGGAATTCCTGAAGAGAACATGGAAAAGGTATTTGAGCCTTTTTTCAGCACAAAGCCGGTCGGCAAAGGAACCGGATTGGGCCTTTCACTTTGTTTCGGCATCATAGAATCACACGGAGGGAGACTGGATATAAAAAGCAGGGTAGGCGAAGGAACGGAGATGAGGATATTTTTCCCTGTCAAAGGTATTGTAAAGGGATAATTTATTGGAAATTTTTAAAAATTGATGCACGGAAGGTCATGAATCTTTCTGAGAGTCGATATCTGCAGGGTTTATTGCACCGACGTGATTTTTAAGGGCTTAATTCAAATCCTTGCCAAAATAGGAGATCTATTGTATATTATCGAATAAAAAGAAGTTTCCTTTATCTTGCTAGTCGGCTTGCTGTAAAATTTTTATAATATCAAGGAGCGATAATGGAAAAACGTATATTAATCGTAGATGATGATGAGATGGTCCGCATGGCGCTGGTTGAACTCCTGAAACCTGAGGGTTATATCCTGGACGTAGCAGGCAGCGGCAAGGATGCGCTTGTCAAGATCGGTGAGAATAGATACGATCTGATGATGTTTGATATCATTATGCCGGAAATTGACGGTATGGAATTGTGCAAAAAAGTCAGAAGCAGGGAAGATTACAAAGAGGTGCCTATTGTTTTTCTTACCGCAAAAAGCCGGGAACAGGATAAGATAAAAGGGCTTGAGGCAGGGGCCAATCTCTTTCTATCAAAACCCATATCGCCGGATAAACTGCTTTCCATTATATCAGAGACGATAGGTTAAAATATATTTCAAATTTCCCCCTTATCAACTCTTATTTTTCAGGGCGCAATTACTCAAATGGACGCCTGGGACATCCTGCCTTTAAATTATTGAATCAATCAGTTTATTAAGAGAACCGTTGCGGTCCATGATTCCCGCGCAATGCACCGCCTTGATTCGATCTGCCGGGGAAAGGGAAGGAGTCGTGTTTTCCAGGCGTTCCAGGGCCTCAAGGCTGTTTTCCTTAATTGATATTAATGGAATATTTGATTTTTTTACCGCCTCCAGTATCTGTCTCCCCGGCTCCTTGCCGCCTGTTAAAATGATACCGGCTATACCAAAATCATTTGAAGGACCCAGGAGGATTATTTTGTTATATACCCTTTTAAAAAGCAGAAGGTCACCGCTCAGGTTGGTTGTCCCGACTGACATCCTTTCCACCGGATTATTGAGAAAGTCTTCTCCGAAGATGACCTTGCCATCAAGTATGGCGCATATCTCTTCCAGTCTCCTGGAACTGAGCTTCGGGTCTTCAGGGATGAATGAGATATTATAGATCCCTTTTTCATTAAGGGCGGGGATGATCAGACGCTCTACCTCTTCGACCCTGTCGGGCGGCACCCTGTTTATTATTATTCCTTTGATTTTCTTATTGATAAGAGAATGGACCGAAAGTATGGAATACAGAGTGGTTGAGATCTTACGGCATCTGTGAACCAGTATAACATCGGCATTCAGTTCGGAGATAACGGATACATCAGGAATCGAGTAAAGGTCGCCATCAAAGAAGATATCCTTGGAGCCCATGATAAGGAGAAGATCTCTCCCCGAGAGAAGATGACCCGCGGATTTTTTTATAATGTCAAGTATCTGATTTTGATTCCCGGCGATACTTTCAGGATCCGTGAAGGGGCAGATCTTTTCAAGGGGCTCCCGTATATTCAGGATTTCCCTGAACAGGAAGGCGTCCGGGTCTGTCCGAATACCGTTGATAAGAACAGGATCGGCGCAAAAGGGCTTGAAAAAACCCGGATTAAGGCCTTTTGCCCGGAGTCTTTCGGCGATTGTCCAGGTGATAAGGGTCTGTCCTGCATGGTATCCAGTGGAGCTGATATAAACAAGAGACATTTAGAGTAGAAACCTCCGGGCCAAAATAAAACATAAGGTGATCTGATTTGCATGGAGTCTATCATATGAAAAAGGCAAGTGCAAATGTCATATTTAAATCAATCCCTCTTATCGTCAGGCCTGAACACTTCATTTTTAAAAAATAGGGTCTCCTATGCCAAATAGCACTGACTTTTCCCCTATGCAAATTTAAAACCGGACATTGCTGTCTTTTTCTGGATTTTTTCACTACTTTAGATATATAAAAGGCATAGCCCGAAAAAATAAGTGTTTTAACAACCTGTTAAAAATACCCCGTTAAAAGGAGGGACAGTAAAAATGATAAAGATTATGCCGTGTCTGGACATGAAGAATGGAAGGGTAGTCAAGGGGGTTCATTTTGTTGACATAAAAGATGCAGGCGATCCGGTTGAAAATGCATCTTTTTATCAGGCAGAAGGCGCTGACGAGCTTGCCATGCTTGATATAGCAGCGACACTTGAAAATCGCAAGACCCGTCTGGAGTGGGTGAGAGCAGTCTCTTCGGTAATTCGGATACCTCTCACAGTGGGTGGAGGGATCTCAGAGTTGGAGGACATTGAGATGCTGATTGAGGCCGGGGCCGATAAGGTGTCCATGAACAGCGCAGCGGTCAAACGGCCTGCGCTGGTAGGCGAGGCGGCCAAGGAGTTCGGTTCAGGCCGTATCACCATAGCTGTTGATGCAAGACGCAATAGTGATATGCCTTCGGGTTTTGAACTGGTTGTTTCAGGAGGGACGAGGCCAACCGGCAAAGATGCCGTCGCTTGGGCAAGACATTGCGAGGAACTTGGCGCGAGCGTTATCCTGCCCACAAGCATGGACGGTGACGGAACTCAGGCAGGATATGATATCGAATTTACAAGGTCCGTTTCCGACGCGGTAACGGTCCCGGTAGTAGCGTCCGGAGGGGCAGGGAAGCTTGAAGACTTTTACGAGGCGGTCGAGAAGGGCGGGGCAAGCATCCTGCTTGCTGCCTCTGTGTTCCATTACAGGCTTATCAGCATAGGCCAGGTAAAGGAATATTTACTGGGAAAAGGCATAGAAGTGTCTTTGTAAGACGATAACCCCCGGCGCAAATTCAACTGCAACCGGAGCAGTGAACATCTCCTCAAAAAGGAAATATTTATGGAAACAATCATCAGTCTCCTTATAGGCATAGGCCTCAGCGCTGCATGCGGATTCAGGGTATTTATCCCAATGCTGGGTGTCAGTGTTGCCGCTATTTCCGGTCATATCGATCTTTCTCCCGGTTTTGAGTGGATAGGCGCCTGGCCTGTTCTGATATCCTTTGCTGCTGCGACCGCCCTCGAAATAGGCGCATATTACATCCCGTGGCTTGATCATGTTCTGGACGGTCTGATGACGCCCGCAGCGATAGTTGCCGGAACGATACTCACAGCCTCCATGCTTGGAGATGTATCCCCATTTTTAAAATGGTCTCTGGCAATTATCGCAGGGGGAGGCGCTTCGGCTATTGTGCAGGGGGGCACCGTTGCCCTGCGTGCAGCGTCAACGGGCTCCACAGGAGGGCTGGCAAACTTTTTTGTATCCACCGGGGAGCTTTTAGGATCATCCCTTATCACGGTATTTGCAATTCTGCTCCCGGTTCTATGCTTCTTCGTTGTGATATTGATATGTTTTTTAATGGTCAGGAAGATGATGAAGTCACAATTCATTAAAAAAATATTTCAGGGAAGGGCAGATAAAGGCAGGATAAAACAGGACATCAGTCTTAAATAAGATATGATCAAAATGTTCGGCATTAGAAAACATAAAGAGTCGCCTATCCCTTTTGATCTCTCGGTTAATCGGGAGACAATCTTTTCCGATTATAAAAAGAAATACAGGAAAGGGATTGAGAGCCGTCAGAGAAGCATGCTTAAGATGCTACCCTTTCTGAACACCTTTCTAGTTGAGTGTGAAGAAATATTTCTGGTTACAACGGCATGTTCGCCGGTGTCCTTCATAGAACGTTTCTGGACAGGGCTTAATGTTTTTGATCTCAAGCGATCAATTCTTGTCTTCACTGACAGACGCATCTTTCATGTCCCGGTAACCGGTCGCTATTCATATAAAAATTCCATAGCTCATTTTTATTACTCGGACTGCAAATCCCTCCGGGTAAAAGGATTGACACTCATTGCCGTATATAAAAACGGCGTTAAGGAAAGATTTCACCACATAGCGGTCCGGGAAGAGAAGAAGCTCAAGGCACTGCTGAAATTCCTGCCGCTTGAAGCCTCTTGCGGCAGGACAAAAGGGAGGGTCCATCTCTGCCCGCGCTGCACAGAGGAACTGGAAGAAGGAAGGTTCATCTGCGGGAATTGCGGGCTTAAATTCAAGGACAAGGCCACTGCAAGGAAGATATCCATCCTTTATCCCGGAGGCGGGTATTTCTATACCGGACACCCCTGTCTGGGATTCGGTGATATAGGGGTAGAAATAATTCTGCTTGGATTTTTTGTGCTGTCGTTTATCTTCAACCGGAAAGGCGTCAGTTGCTGCGTATGGGGTATGTATATCTTCCCGATGGCCCTGTTGTTTGAAAAGATGCTTACTGTATATCATTCCAATATTTTGGTAAAAGAATATATACCTAAAAGAAAAGATATGGGCGCTATCTAAAATGATTTTTTCTCTGCTTCAAATTGTCGGGCTTAACCCGCAGGGCGCAAGGAAATGATGATATCGTGATTGGACTTACTGTTCAAGCGCCTCGCCTCATGCCGTGTGCCTTAAAAAGATTGTTACAAAGCTAAGGTAGATCAGGAGGCCCAGAACGTCGTTAAGGGTTGTGACAAAGGGGCCTGTGGCAAGGGCAGGGTCGATGTTTCTCTTTTTTAAAACAAGCGGAACAGCGGCACCGATTGAACCTGAGAGAAGCACAATAATCATAAGCGCCATGGCAATGACGATTCCCAGCCGGTAATCAGATAACCACAGCCATACGATAATGCCCAGTAACGCTCCGCACACAATGCCGTTGCCGAGTCCTACCCTCATCTCAATCCAAAGCCTTTTCCAGATGTTTACAACGCCCATGTCGCCCGTGGCCAATCCTCTTACCGCGACTGTTGCTGCCTGGGTGCCTGTGCTTCCGGCCATTGCCATTATTATGGGCAGGAAAAATGCAAGTGCAATAACCTTTTCCAGGGATGTTTCGAATCTATTCAGGACAAATGCGGCGATTAGTTCCCCCGTAAACCCGGCAAGGAGCCACGGCAATCTTGCCCTTGATATCTTAAATGGTGAATCTTCAGTGATTTCCTGGTGAGCAAGGCCTGCCATCAGGGAGATATCCTCATCGGCCTCTTCCTCTATTACATCAATGATATCGTCGTGGGTGATGCGGCCCACAAGTCTGTTATAATCATCAACAACCGGTATAGAAACGAGGTCATATTTCCTGAAGAGATTGGCCACCTCCTCCTGGTCCATCCTGACATTCACGGAGATGACCTCGGGATTCATGATCTCGCTTATCCTTTTTTCAGGCGGCTCTATTACAAGATCTTTCAGGGAGAGGAGGCCTACCAATACCCCGGACTCATTTATTACCCACAGATGATAAAGATTTATGACCTCTTCCCTCTTTTCCCGGATTTTTTCTATGGCCTCGTGAACGGTGAAATAATCCTTGACCGCGACATACTCGAGGGCCATGATTCCGCCTGCCGTGTCGTCGCCATAGGGGAGCAGCTTTTCCAGATCTTCAGAGACATTTTCTTTGAGTGTACCGATAATCTCCTTGGCGCGGTCTGAGGGAAGGTATCCGACAATGTCTGCAGCGTCGTCAGATTCAAGCTCCTGGACAATGTCACTGATTGCCTTATTGTCCAGTTCATTTATAATGCTTTCCTGAACAGGGGGATTGATTTCGACAAGGACCTCCCCGGCGCCCTCAGGTTCAAGAAGGTCGAAGAGATACAGCCTCTCATCCGGCTCAAGGTGCTCGATCAGATCGGCAAGGTCTGCGGCGCGCAGGTCATCGAACAATTTCAAGATGTAATTTTCATTTTTTTCATTGATAGAGGATTTTACCTCCTCGATGATCTTTTCATCTATTACCCTGGTCTTTAAGGCTGTCAAGTATTGCTCCTGTTATAATTAGGCTTTTTTGAATTTATCCATAACGAACTGTCTGTAGCCCGTTTTGCCTGTTATCTCCTGGGTTATGGCCTTCAGGGGTATTTCTACCCTTGCGGCATTCTTGTGCCCCCCTGCCGAGCCATAGGCGCCGAATAATCTTTCTGCGGTATAACCGGCATTAAGGCGGAATCCGGCGTTTCTTATAATTATAATAAGTTTTTGATTATGGATTCCGGATACCACCGACCATGTCGTTTCAACCATTTTCAAAAAAAAGTCCGCAATCATCACAAGGATGTCCGGATTTTCCACCTTGTCCATATATATAAATGATATGTCTTTAAAGAATGCAATATTCTCTATCGCGGTCCTGTAACTGCTTAATGTCTTCTTCGTCATCCCGGAAGACTCTATTTTTTTTATAATATTATTATTTACAAACTGGTACAGGTACCTGAAGGCGTTAATGTCGTTTGGGGCAGAATTCCTCACAAAATCATCCGTGTCTGTTTTTATGCCGTAAAACAGCGCTGTGGCCAGTTTTGGTGAAGGCTTTATCCCGGAGGCCCTCAGGTATTCGGTGAACATGGTGGAAGTTGCGCCGTAATCATCCCTTATATCCACGAATTGCCCCTTTGACCCTGGATTTGCAGGATGATGGTCAACAATGATATCAAATTTATATCTCATGAATTGTTCACTGTGATGGGGCTGTGAATCGACTATTGCCCATTTGGTTACTCTGGAGGCGTCCATTTTTCTTATATGTTTCAGATCCACCTTGAGAAATTTGATCATAGCCAGATTATCGGCCCTGTTTATGATATTAATATGATAGATATCAGTCTTTTTAACCCTTCTCCAGAAAAGCCTCTTCAATGCCGTGGCACAGGCCATGGAATCAGGGTCTGCGTTGATAAGGATAGCCAGTGTGTCTTCAAAGGAGACTGTTTCCAGGAGCTTTTTAACCCTTTCCGTCACTGTAACGGATTTCGGAAAGGGATTCTCCATTATTATGATCTTTTTATTGTTGGTCATCTTGATGAAAAGTTAGAACAATACCAATAAAATAGCAATATAAATTATAATGCCGGTACCCGGTTGATATTATAAAAGGTTTTGCTATATTTAAAACACATGACAAGTATTATCTTTAAAACATAATTAGAGGTGAACAGAATTGAAAGAAACCAGAGCAGGAAAATCAGTAGGCAGAAAGGCGACAAAGGAAGATATCGAGCTGGTTGTGGCCAGGGCCCGCAGGAGCATGGACGAGCAGCTCAAAGGGTACCGTGAGCAGTCCCTGAAGATACATCCCTGGGTATGCGCCCGATGCGGCCGTGAGTTTACCGCCAGAAATCTCCACTTGCTGACTGTGCATCATAAAGATCATAACCATGAGAATAATCCAAGCGACGGGAGCAACTGGGAAAATCTATGTATCTATTGCCATGAAAATGAACACAGGAGATTTCTAGATCATCTCGCAGGCGAGGGGATAACAACAACTGAAAAAGAAGGCGACGCAGTTACCCATAAACCCTTTGCCGCCCTTGCTGACCTGTTGAACAAGGGGAAGAAATAAAAAAAGGGCGCCAGACGCAGGGCACAAGGAAAACGGCGAATTAAGATTTTAAATTTCAAATTTGAGATCTGGAATTATATTCTCTATTCCTTGCGCTCTGTGCCCTGTGCCTTTACTTTACATCACCGCCTCTATCTGCGACATTACCTCCTGGTTGCTGAAACCCCTTAGGTTTGCAGCGCCTGAACGACAGGATGCGGCGCAGTTTCCGCAACCCTTACATAATGCCTCGTTAACAACAGCCAGCCCCTTTTCGTCCTGTGTGATGGCCTTGAAGGGGCATACTGTCCAGCAGACCCCGCATCCGACACATTTTGTCCTGTCAATAAAGGCTACTGTGCCGGTCAGGGACAACTCGCTGCGGGAAAGCACCGTGGCGGCCCGGCTTACAGCGGCCTGGGCCTGTGTGATGGCCTCCTCAACTGGCTTTGGATAATGGGCAAGCCCGGCCATAAAGACCCCGTCATTGGCAAAATCAACAGGACGCAACTTCTGGTGAGCTTCAAGAAACCATCCGTCTCCGTCCAGGGGCACTTTATACTTCATAGCAAGATCTTCATCACGGTTGCTTACAATAGCGCTGGCGAGGGCCACCAGGTCTGTCCTGATCGTCAGCTCGCACCCTATCAGTTTGTCATATACCTTAACCTTCAATCCGTCGCCGTCAGGATCTACAACCGGTTTCCTGTCAAGGTCAAACCTTATGAACAGAACCCCTTTTGAGCGGGCCTCCCTGTAAAGAAGCTCATTTTCTCCATAAGTGCGGATATCCCTGTAAAGGACGAAGACCCTGCAGTCAGGGTTTTCCTTTTTGAAATGCAAAGCGGTCTTTGCCGTATGTGTGCAGCATACCTTTGAGCAATACATCCTGTCCGGCTCACGGCTTCCTACGCACTGGATAAATACGGCTGACTTAACGGCTCGAGGCATTATGGTTCCGGCGCTTAATGCCTGATCAAGCTCAAGATGGGTCATTACCATGGGGTGGCTTCCATAGGCGTATTCATCTGGCCTGTATTCACTTGCGCCGGTAGCTATAATAACAACCCCGTGTTCGATTGTCTCATCCCCGTCGGCAGATGTAACAATTGTTTTGAAATTTCCCACAAATCCGTCAACATCCTTAATGGTCGCACCCTTATATACCCTTATGTACGGATTTGATTCCACCTTTGCCGTCAGTTTCTCGAGATAGGGTTTCATGTCTTCACCCTGTGATGTCACACGCAGTTTTAGTGCATTGCCTCCCAGTTTTTTCTCCCGTTCTACGAGATGGGTCTTATATCCCTGTTCAGAGAAGGAGATGGCGGCATTCATTCCGGCTATGCCGCCGCCTATAACAAGGGCAGCCGGTTTCACGGCGAGCTTTATCTCCTCAAGGGGCTCAAGCAGCGCAACCTTATAAACTGCCATGCGTACCTGGTCCTTTGCCTTTTTTGTTGCATTCTCCGGATCATCTGAGTGGACCCATGAGTCCTGGTTGCGTATGTTGGCCATCTCAAAGAGATACTTATTGAGCCCCGCGCTCTGCAGTGTTTCCTGGAACAGGGATTCGTGGGTGCGGGGTGTACACGCGGCCACTACAACCCTGTTCAGATTCTGCTGCCTGATTGTTTCAGCGATATTATTCTGGGCATCCTGCGAACAGGAGAAGAGGTTGTTCTGCACATAGACAACATAAGGAAGGGACCTGGCGTATTCGGCAACGGACTTGACGTCAACCACACCGGCAATATTTATGCCGCATGAGCATACAAAGACACCTATTCGGGGTGGTTCACCCTTGATGTTGATCTGCTCGGGCACAATCCTCTCCCGGGTCATGGATCCCCTTGCACCCGAGAGGCTGCTTGCGGCTTCGCATGCCGCGGCAGAGGCCTCCATTACGGAGATCGGTATATCCTTGGGACCGTTAAAGGCGCCGCATGCGTATATTCCCGGCCTGCTTGTGGCAACCGGTGTGAAAGAACCGGTTTTAACAAACCTGTTCTCTCCGAGACGCACATCAAGTTTACGTGCCAGTTCAAGGCTGCTTTCGGGGACCACAAGACCATGGCTTAGAACAACCATGTCGAAATCCTGTGACAGAAGTTCGCCGTTCTCGCTTCCGTATCTGATCCGAAGGGAGTCATTTTCAATCTGTTCAATGGTATGTATTCGGCTGCGTATGAAATCGATCCCCTTTACCTTTGCCTTTTCATAATATTTCTCGAAGTCCTTTCCAAAGGTGCGCATGTCCATGTAGAATATGGT
>JAFGIC010000157.1 GCA_016929815.1 Deltaproteobacteria bacterium | reverse complement strand
GGCCGCTGGTTCAAATCCAGTCGTCCCGACCAGCAAATGATAAGCACTTGGGCCATTGTATCCAGGTGCTTTTTTAATGGGATTCAAGAGCTGTCCCTTTAAAGTGGAATCGTTTCGGCCGGTAAAATTTATTCCTTATCCTATGAAATCGAGATAGTTGTCAGGGGTGATCACCGTAAAGGTCGCATCCGGGTATGACTCCATCCACTTCTTAGGAGGATTTTCCTTTTTTTTCTGCGACCATTTACACTCAAACCCGAACAGTCCCCCATCACGCTCTTCTATATAATCAATCTCTTGCCCATCATAGGTGCGCCAGAAGTGGAATGTTCCATATATGCCGGTGTATGACCGCTTTTTAAGGCGCTCGGAAACTATGAAGTTCTCCCAAAGTGCCCCGATATCATTTCTCGAATCAATAAGGTTATACTGGCCGACGACTGCGTTGCGAACCCCGTTATCCAGAAAGTAATACTTTGCCTTGCTGGTCACCTCCTTACGCATATTGCGGCTGAAGCCTCCCACGCGTATTATGACGAAGGCCTTTTCTAATATATCCAGATAACGTCCGACAGTTTTTATGTCCAACTTTACCTGGGTTGCAAGTTCATTCAAAGACACCTCGCTGCCGACCTGAAAGGCAATCAGTTTTAAAAGTTCTATTAGTGTGCGTGAGGAACGAATTCGCTCCATAGCCAGTACGTCTTTCAACAGATAGGATCCTGCAAGCTCCTCAAGCAGTTCTATCTTTTCCTTTCTACCTTCATTCACAACAATTTCCGGATATGAACCATAAATAAGATATTCTTCAAGTCGCTGGCGCAGATCATAATTGTTAAATTTCTGTTTCAACTCCAGCTGGCTTATAGGGAAAAGGGTAATCATGCGCTTACGCCCTGTAAGGGGCTCACCGATCGCCCCAGCAAGGTCAAAGGAAAAAGATCCAGTGGCAATAATCTTCAAGTTCGGGACTTGATCGACGAGTATCTTAAGCCCCATGCCGATATCCGGGATTTGCTGTGCCTCGTCTATGGCTATTAAGTCAAATCCCTCAGCGAATGCGATAATCTGCTTGAGATCCCCCGATCCGATCAAATTGCGGATACGGACATCGTCTCCAGTTTCCAGACGGTAGTGTAGGCCACAGGATGCAAGATAGGATTTTAGCAGCGTAGTCTTCCCGGATCTTCGTGGTCCGTAAATAATTAGAGCTTTGGCTGGTGAGAGGCATGGATCAAGCTTTGTAAACCGGTCAATAAATTCTGGCATATGAATTCCATATATTAATAGAAATTTATGGAATTATACTCCTTAAATTTTAAATTTGCAAATATTTATTAATCAGCTACCAAAGGTTTAAAAGCGATAAATTCTGTTATGACAATCCATATTTTGATAAGAATTCTTGGAATTATTCCCCAGATATTTAGATTCTTATATTCGATAAATCATCGTTTTTGTTTAAAATTTATCAAGTCAGTAAATTATACTATTTTCTTGACAAGTCGATATTTAAAATATTAATAAACAACCTTATGAAAGCTAACTAATTAAATTTATTATTATAATGTTCATATTTAAGTTCAGTGACGAAACATCCAATTAAGGAGGAAGATATGAGGATTTTGGAACATAACAGGAGCCGAAGGGATTTTATAAAACTTCTTGGGCAGGGTGCGGCGGTTTTGGGCATAGGTCGCATGGGTCTTCTTGGAAGATCTTCCTGGGCGCAATCCGGCATTCAGGAAGGCATGGATCTGGTGAAAGGTGACGAGTGGGAGACCTTCATGCCCGGGGTGTATGATGAGGATGACCGGGAGATTATAGGCGCCTTTGAATCTGAAATTGATAAGCTCAACAACAGGGACAGGCTCAGCTTTCAAGATTTGGTAAGCAGCAATGACTGGACGCGCGGGAACAATGTCCGGGGCGAGGTTACCGATGAATTGAGGATGGCCCAGGTCAACAACTTCGGGGGAAGGAATCCCTTATTCCTTGATGAGGAATATGCAAAGAAGACACAATACGGGAAACCCATTGCCCCGCCTGTTATTATTGTAGATGAATATATGCCGGCCATGCCTGCCGGGGTAGGCGATTACATGGTGGTCAGCCGCTGGAACGGCGCCACAAGCTTTTATCGGCCTGTATATGAGGGTGATACACTTTATTCAGTTGTCGATCAGCGGCACTTCAGGGACATTACACCCGCAGGGGGATGCAAATACCGCACATTTGTCCTGAGCGGCACAGGAAGGGTATTTAACCAGAAGGGGGAGTTGGTGGGCGAGGGCGCCAACGTGCTTACAGAGAGCTTCCGCCGCAATAGGGATATATCCAGGAGATTCAAGACGCGGGCCTGGGAAAGTCCAGACTGGTGGCGCCAGCGTCCTAAGTACCAATACACTGATGCAGACTGGGAAAAGATAATTGGCATGTGGAAAAAGGAAAAACGCCGCGGATCAAATCCTTTGTATTGGGATGATGTAAAGATCGGCGATCAACCGGAACCCTATACAAACTCTCCAATCCTCGCGGACATTACTGTGAACATGATGTTCACGATGCCCCAATGGGCTACCGACATGAAGTGGGATATATTGGATCCTGTGAAATTTAAGACGCTGGTCAAAAACGAACAGGGCATCTATGTACCCCCGGACCACCTGGTAAAAGGCGAGGACACCGATCCCATGCACAAAGCGGAAGTAGAACAGGCCAATCGTGACGGGCGCTCTGTGGTGCAGAATTCCTTTTGCGCCAAATGGGCCGCCAACATGATCTATAACTGGATGGGAGATCACGGTTGGTTGGCGAGAATGGGCTGGGATATAATGGCCGATCCGCCCGGGTATCCTGAGTCAATAATACCTCCCATACCAAAACCGGACATGCCCGGGCTGTTTGACGGGTATCCATATCTGGATCAGGTTCCCTTCATGAAAGGAAGATGCGCGGAGGCACATCCCCTGGAGGGTGATATAATAACCAACAGAGGGTATGTGACCGGCAAGTATAAGAAAGGGAATGAATATTTTATCGACCTTATATGGTGGTGTGAGACTTACGACAGATATATTGTGCAGGAGGGTTTCGCAACCGTAAAACTTCCAAAGAGGGCTTAGTGTGGCGGATAACCGTCTTCAGTGATATTTACGGAAACTGAATTTATCACAAAAAGGAGGGTATATTTATGGAAGAAAAAAATGGGAGAAGGTCTTTTTTGAAATATGCGTTTTCGCTGTCTGCTTTTGCAGCCGGGTCAGCTCTCTCGATTAATAAGGGAAATGGATTTTCAATCGGAAAATCCGGTTCAGCTGAGGCTCAGACAAAGAAGGCTGCCAGGCTTAAGAAGATAGCAGTGGAAGAGCACTTTCACACAAAAGAATACCTTGAGATGTTGAGTTCAAGGACAAACCATCAGGGGGAAGGTGCGGCGCACGCAGCTGCCAAGGTGGTTGACATGGGAGAGGGAAGGATCAAAGAGATGGATGAATGCGGCGTTGATATGCAGATGCTCTCTCTGTCCTATCCAGGTCTTGATGTTTTCAAGACTGAGGATGCCGTTACCCTGTCCAGGATGATAAACGATCATCTGTCCGGGGTCATAAAGAAATATCCGACAAGATTTTCAGGTTTTTGCTGCATGCCCTTACAGGACCCGAATGTTGCTGCTGATGAACTTGAGCGGGCCGTTACGAAACTCGGGTTAAAGGCCGCGATGGTTAACATAAACACACCTGAGAGATGGCTTTCCGATCCGCAGTATGAGGTTGTATTCGAAAGGCTTTCAAGGCTTGATGTGCCTTTTTATCTCCATGCAGATGGACCTTCTACCGATGATTCAGGCCTTCACATCGTTCCGGAGGTAATGCGGATAGTCAACGGCAATCTCCTGGATAAATATCCCAACCTGAAGCTTATACTCGGACATGCGGGCGAGTCTCTTCCCTTCTGGCTGAATCGGCTGGACGGCAGGTGGAGGTATCCTGACAGGCCTAAAATCTTCAGTCAGTACTTTAAGGATAACTTCTATGTCTCCACAAGCAGCCAATGCTCAGATACCTTATTGAATTTTCTCATTGCGGAACTGGGGGCAGACAGGATCCTGTTTGCAACGGATTATCCCTACGAATCGATGAAACAGCATGTGGATTTTATTGATTCTGCGCCTATAAGCAATGAGGACAGAGAGAAGATCTGTCATATTAATGCCGAGAGGCTTTTTAAACTATAATATACTCTTTCCTGTAAAAAGAACCCTGTAAGCATGTTTTTGAATTTAAGGGGTGAGAACCCCGAGGAGGATGAAGACAAATGGCTGGAAATTCAAGGAGGAGATTTTTTAAACATTTATTTGCATTATCTGCCTTCAGCGGCGCGTCGATGTGGTCATTCAAGGGAAAAGGCGGCGATAAAATTGGGTTGACTGAGGCAAATGCCATGACGAACCAGGATTATGTCATAGGCAGGTTTAAAAACAGGATCACTATTGAATACTATGGTGTGTCCTGTTTTGTGATTAGATCGAGCAATGGGACCAGGATTATCACCGACCCCTTTCTTGCCAATGGCGCTGTTTATCAGCCGATGAAAGTGAATGGATACAAGATGCTTCACAGTGAATTGAGAAAGGAGCCGGCAGATGTCGTTACGGTAAGTTGCGGGCACTATGCCCACTGCTATGTTTCAGCTGTTGGTGGCACACCTTATATCTATAAGATAACAGAACCCACGGAACTTCATGGGATCACATTCAGGGGCGTCGCAAGCAGGCATCTGGATATGACTGAGCCCGTTCTGAAGGCGGGCCAGAATATAATCATCTGTTTTGAGGTGGACGGCATTAAGATATGCCATCTTGGGGCATTAGGCCATAGGTTGACCGATGAACAGGTAAGGCAGATCGGGAAGGTGGATATCCTTATGGCGCCGGTCGGCGGGTGTGAGACCCTGCCTGTAGCCGATGCAACCGAGGCATGCAATCAGTTAAAGCCGCAGGTTGTCTTTCCCATGGAATACAGAAGCGAGCGATATGATAATCCTTCGTGGGCATATGTCGATGAATTTCTTAAGGATAAGAAACATGTCCTGAGGTGCGATTCCAATGTAGGTTCCAGCCTGCTGGAATTCGCATTGGATGAAAAGACAAAACGCGTAAAGATTACCTCTCCTTCGCCCGAGCTTTCATCCGAGACAACGATCATGGTCCCAAGATTTGTTTATTAGCGATATTCTGGAGAGGATAAGGCACGTCAGAAGAGATCTGGTGCCTTGAAATAGAACTGGTGCATAAATAAACCGATTCCTCATACTATTATTTAGAGGAGGGCAAAATATATGAAAATAAGATGGGTAAATGTATCATGTTTTATAATTGAATCGGTAAAAGGGACACGGATCATAACCGACCCTTTCTTTCACCTTTACGTACCGGATGATCCGCCACCTGGATGGGACTCGAACCGCCCGGGGATAGAGGAATACGCGGATGTTGTTGCCATATCTCACGGGCACTTTGATCACAGCTATATATATGCAATCAAAGGCGTTCCAAGGTTATATACCGGAGGAGCGCCGGCAGAGATCAAGGGCGTTAAATTCAACGGTGTAAGCAGCTATCATGATAACTATGGTGAGGGCGGACGAGGTCTTAATGAGATTATCTGCATGGATATTGACGGAATAAGGATTGTCCATCTGGGCGATTATGGGCAGCCCATGCTTAATGATGAACAATTTGAAGAGATAGGGAAGACGGATATCCTGATGACCCCTTGGGGCAATTGGGCTGAAGGACTTCTTGATCAATTGAAACCAAGGGTAGTTCTGCCGTGTCACCATACCGGCGTAGATCAGGTGAAACACCTGGAAGGTTTTGCAGATTACACGAAAAAAACCAGTGAGCTGGAATACACCAAAAGGACACTTCCATCGAAAAGACAGGTTATTATGCTGAAGGAATCACTGGAGAGTTCAATGTGAAAATTAATAGCATTTCGGGTCCTTTGATTGCATCATCAAGGGACCCGGAATCATGTCTTAATTTTTAACATCTTTATTTATATTCGTAACGGTATTCAAACGTCATTATGTAATCCCCGTAATACTGCGAGGTTTCCTCTATCTCTTCAATGCCCTCGAATACCTTGCCTTCCTCCGGGATATTCTCCACCTCTATCTCATACAGCTCATGCAGGTCTCCTTCTCCATCCAGCACCTTTTCCCATATGCCGTCACCGCCGCCTCCACCGCATTCGACGTTGTTCTTTTTGATCGTACTTTTTGTCTTGAGCCAGCCGCCGTCCTCGCCTACACGGAAATCGAATATGACGCCGGTTGCCTCCTCAGGGTAGTCGTTCAGCCTCCACCTCGCAGGCGCTGTTTTCTCGGAAAAACCCGCGACCCGGTCTCCCTGCATTATATTCTCTT
>JAFGIC010000156.1 GCA_016929815.1 Deltaproteobacteria bacterium | reverse complement strand
TGACGAAGATATTCAAAAACAGATTGATAAAGGGTATGCCATAAAGACGGACACCATCGATGAACTCGCACAGTGGATCTGCTGCGATCCGGATGTTTTAAAGAGTACGGTAAAGGATTACAACAGTTACTGTGAAAAGGGCTATGATGAGGACCTCCTGAAACCTGCCGAATATCTTGTGCCCCTAAACAAGCCGCCCTATTATGCCATAAGGAATAAACTGGCCATTCTGCTCACGCACGGTCCGCTCAGGGTCAGCACTGAAATGGAAGTGGTTGATACCGGCTATAATCCCATACCGGGGCTCTATGCGGCCGGTGCAGACATAGGCGGGACGGAAAATGACACCTACGCGCACCTGGCAGCGCATTCCTCCACGTGGGCAATGACATCAGGCCGTATCGCGGGTGAAAACGCGGTTGACTATTCAAGGGATAAAGGAAAATAAACAGGCAATCATCGATTGGGGCCCATGGCGCCTTTAAGGACCTTTACTTTGCCGTCCTCAATCTCACTTATCTCCGGCTCGCCTTCATCATGAATATTTTGAGAATAGCTGAACCGGGACATGTATATCTTTTTGCCCTTTTCATGCAGTGTCTTCATGACATAACCGTTGTCATCAGCCTGCTCGATAATCGCCGTTACTTCAGGTGATATCTTAAGATCCTCTCCTTCGAGCCCGCTATTATGTTCAAGTTCTTCCAGCGAGTCACAAAAGGTCGCCTCCATTGCGTAATATGTCTCCTGTGCATTTGTCAGATTTATGACCTCAGACAGGGCAATCCAGTCATACCGGTCGGTTGCAGTTTCCACGGGGTCTTTTGACGCGGCCTGTTCAAGCATCTCTACGATATCCAAATGCCTGTGACTATGCGCAAAACCTGCGGCGGTAAATTCAACATTGTTGATAATTGCCTTTTTTTTTACATCAGCGCCCTTGTCCAGCAAAAGCCTTACGATTTCAATGCGGCCTCCGTATGCTGCGTCCATAAGCGCGGTTGTGCCGTCTGTTGTACGCTGAACGTTTACCTCCGCGCCTTTATCAAGGAGGAGCTTTACGGTATCAACGCAGCCTTCATCCGACGCCTCCATAAGCGCAGTCGTGCAGTCATCCTTTGTCTTCGCGTTTACATCGGCATCCTTGTCCAGGAGAAGCCTGACAATATCCGCGTGGCATTTATCCGCCGCCTCCATCAAAGCGGTTATGCCGTCTTTTGTCCTTTTAGCATTTACCTCAGCGCCCCTTTCCATAAGGAGCTTAACTACGTCCGTGTGGCCCTCCTCAGCCGTCTCCATCAAAACCGTTGTACCGTCTTTTATCCTTTTTGCATTCACATCGGCGCCCTTATCCAGGAGGAGCCTGACAATCTCTATATGGCCTCCCTCCGATGCCCACATGAGCGCCGGAACCCCGTCGCTGTCCCTGACATCAGGGCTTACGCCCTTTTCCAGGAGGCTCTGTACCATGGAGAGGTTGCCGTCCCTTGCGGCAATGACCAGCGCCGCCCTGTCGCTTGCCTCTTCCAGGCTGGTGCACCCAGCAGACAGCAGTGAGATAAAAAGAATTAGAGACATTATCCGCTTCATAATTTATCTCCTTCTGATAATTTATTCTATGTCCAGGGCTTTTCCGATGCCGCATTTCTGCCTGCGATCCGGCCTCCGGCCAGTACGGAGATGCCCACATTGGCCCCTGCGGGGCCATAGTGATCGCCCCATATCGAACCCAGTACGCCTGCCTCGTAAAGGCGCGGGATAGGTCTTCCGTCCTGATCCAAAACCTGACCCTTTTCGTTGCGCTCCGGCCCTCCCATGGTGGAGATGCCGCCTGTGTAAAGACGCATCGCGTAATAGGGTCCATTGTCCCATGCACCGTTAATCCCCATAGAGCCCATGAACCCTTCACCGGCCTTACTGTTTCTGCCGAACCTGTCCGGGATGCCGTCTGCAACAGCTTTATTAATCTGGTCGATTTCAGTCTTAAGGTTGTCAGCAGCCATACCGGTCTTCTCAGCCAGTTCCTCCAGTGTGTCGCCCTTTATGATCCAGCCCTTGGCGATCTCCTGGGAATTATCATTGCTGAATTCCGGGGCGCCTCCGAGCCCATCCGGCAGCCAGGAGGTATAGCTCGATGCCACGGGACCGGCCTTCCGTGCCGTCTCATCAAAGACGATCCATCCGGGATTGCGCGAGAATCCGAGCCCGGTCTCATCCACCTCGACCATATTCTTCCAGAAGTTGTGCTCCATGAGCCTGGATTCATCGGCAAAGCGTTTGCCGTACTTGTCGCAGTACATCCAGGACGGTTTTCTTGCCCCGAATATAAGATATCCCGCCTTGCCCTCTTCAAACCATGGGCAATAATACCCGCAGAGGCCGTTCATGTGCCAGAGCCTTGCGCCGACCCGGCAGGCCATTGGTATGCCGTCGCCTGTGTTAAACTTCCATCCCGCGAACTTCATGGGATAGGGCCGCAGATAGTTGCGGACCATCTCATCATTGAAATCAAAAGGGCCTGTACAAAGGATAACGGCCATCTTTGCCTTTATAACAATCCCTTTCCCGTCCTGTTCGGCCTTTACCCCTATGATCTCCTTTGTCTCGGGGTTTTGGACCAGTTCTTTTGCAGTGGTGTTGTACAAGACCTTAACACCTCGTGACTCGGCCTGTTCCACAAGGGCGTCGCAAAGCACGCCCCCGTGCGCACCCTTGGTGGCCGGATTTTTCGCATTGGATCCTGAGGGTCTGCCCGTAGTCATGTCGGGCTGCCCGGAAGCGGCGGGGAACTCGGACATAACCCTGTCTGGCACTGAAAACTTGATCCCCATGGACTCCAGCCATTCGGGGTTCCTGCATGTCTCTTCGGAAATGGTCCTGATAATTGCATCGGAGACCCCATTCTGCGCGATAGTGTCCTTAAGATACGCTACCATGCTTTCAACGCTCTTTGGAGATGTAATATTGCAGTCGGATATCTTGGTGCAGCCCCCGCTTATGGGGGATTTCTCCAGGGCCAGGACATCGGCGCCGCTATCTGCGGCCGCGATAGCGGATACAATCCCTGACCCTCCGTACCCCATTACAACCACATCCGCTTCCATGTCCCATGATGAAGGAATAAGGCCTTTTGCTCCTGATAAGCTTCCTGATGCGTGGGCAGGCATAACAGCTCCGGCCGCCACGCCTGATGTGCCGGCCGCAAGACCTTTAAGAAAATCACGGCGATTCAACTTTTTTTCTTTTCTTGTTTTTTTATCCATCTCAGTCTCCTTAAAATTTTAAAAGCCTTTCCCCTTACGCCCTGTGCCCTGCGCCTTGAGCCCGACAATTAAGCCTGTATCGCTCATTTGCAGTTTATCTTTTCTGAAGGGGCATATTCTCTATAACACAATACCGGCTCTCAGATCCTCCTTATAGAACCTGTCTATCTTCTCCGCCGCATCCAGCATTTCCCTGTCATTCGACCGTGGCACCTTCACTATGAGCTTCACCATGAGTTCACCCCTTTTCTTAGTCTTCATGTTCATGGCCCCCTTTCCCTTTAGCCTGAGGGTCTGCCCGCTCTGGCTGTTAGGCGGTACCTTTATCTTTACCCGCCCGTCGATTGTCGGGATCTCGATGGACCCGCCATTCACGGCCTCCCCTACCGTTATGGGCACATCCATGAAGAGGTCATCCCCTTCCCGCTTGAGAAAGTGGTGCTCCTTTACATGGATAATAAGGTACAGGTCTCCGGGCTGTCCGCCGTTGAAACCCTGCTCGCCCTTACCGGTCAGCCGGACCCTCGATCCCTCCTTCACGCCCATAGGTATCGTCACTTTGATCCTTTCTGTAACCGTAACATGGCCGGTGCCATTGCACTGCGGACAGGGCTTGCCTGTAGAACCATGACCGTGGCACTCCGGGCACGGTTTAGTAAACTGGATAGGTCCCTGGGCCACATTCACCCGGCCTGAGCCCCCGCATGTCCTGCATTTAGTCATAGGGGAAGAAGGGTCAATGCCGGAGCCGTTGCATAGGGGACAGTTTCCCACCTTCTGAAGGGACAGCTCCGTTTCAAAGCCTTTAAGGGCGGACAGGAGGTCTATCGTGATCTCATGTTCAATATCCCTTCCCTTCCCTGCAGCGCCGGTCCTGAAATCGCCTTCAACTCCCCCCCGGCCAAACAGATCCCCAAATATGTCCTCGTAGCTCTGGTACCTTCCGAATCCCTGGCCGCCTGCGTTGCCTTCATAGTCGGCCTCTCGGCCGTAGCCGGAATCCTGGCCATAGGCGCCCCACTGCTTATACTCCCTTGCCTTTTTTTCATCAAAGCCAGCGCGCAGGCCGTCCTCGCCGAATTCATCGTAGAGTCTTCTTTTTTCATCATTGCCGAGGCAGTCATAGGCGCTGGAGATCTCCTTGAACCTCTGCTCGGCATCCTTATTCCCGGGGTTGATGTCAGGGTGCCACTTCCTTGCAAGTTTCCGATAGGCCTTTTTAATATCTTCCTTTGAAGCGTCCTTTTTAATGCCGAGTATTTCATAGTAATCTTTAGCCATAGATATTCACGCCTGTGATAACATCATAAGCACCTCCACTTATCCCAAAGGGAGGTAAAAATAATTATTTATACTTCATAACCGGCATTTTGGCAAAGTTTATAAATAATAGCAATATGCGATAGCGGCTTTTTATCGAAATTTAATAAAATATATTATATGATACACTAAATCGCTAATCTGGATAAAACATAAAACCTTTCATTCTGAATCTGAATCGGGAGGAAATTATGGGGGAAATCTTATGGCATCCCTGTGAAGACAGGATCAGGAATTCCAACATGTACCGTTTTATGGACCTTGTGAATACAAGGTTTCATCAGAATTTTAAGGACTATGAGGCCCTATACAGCTGGTCCATCCTGAATATCGCCGATTTATGGGGCACTTTGTGGGATTTTATAGGGATAAAGGCGTCACAGCCATATGAAAAGGTCATCGAAGATGAAACCAGGATGCCCGGGGCCCGGTGGTTCCCGGGGGCGCGGCTAAATTTTGCCGAGAATCTCCTTCGCTACAGGGATGACAAAACAGCTGTTATCTTCAAAGGTGAAGGCGCTGCGCCCGAAAGGCTATCTTACAGGGAGCTTTACGATGAAACAGCCGGACTTGCGCGGTCCATGAGGGAGATCGGCGTTAAACCCGGAGACAGGGTTGCCGGTTTCATGCCGAATTTGCCTGAAACGATAACGGCAATGCTTGCCGCGTCAAGCATCGGTGCGATCTGGTCCGCATGTTCCCCGGACTTCGGTGTAAGCGGAGTCTTGGACAGGTTCGGACAAATAAAGCCCAGGGTCCTCTTCACATCAGACGGGTACTGGTACAAGAATAAAAGGTTCGATTCCCTTGAAAAGGTTTCCGCTATAGTCAGGGAGACCCCTTCAATTGAAAATGTCATTGTTGTGCCCTACACATTGCGGAGGCCCAATATCGGCAATATTCCCAATGCCGATCTCTATGCGGAATTCCTGGCAAGGGGCCACCGGCTGGAAATAGAATTCGAGCAGCTATCCTTTGATCACCCCCTGTATATCCTGTACGCATCGGGCACCGTCGGTCTGCCCAGGTGTATGGTCCAGGGGGCAGGAGGCATACTTATCAATCACCTGAAGGAACTCATGCTCCATACGGATGTGAAAAAGGAGGACACCGTGTTTTACCTTACAACAACCGGATGGATGATGTGGAACTGGCTGGCAAGCGCCTTGGGGGTGGGGGCAACCATAGTCCTGTATGACGGCAACCCCTTTTATCCTGCCCCAGGCTCACTCTGGAAGATGGCTCAGGATGAGAAGATAACGGTCTTCGGCGCGAGCGCCGGCTACCTGAGCTCCTTAATGAATACAGGCATAACGCCGGGTGAGGAATATGACCTCTCACACATTAAGACGATCCTTTCAACAGG
>JAFGIC010000155.1 GCA_016929815.1 Deltaproteobacteria bacterium | reverse complement strand
GACAAGAGTGGTTTATAATACAACTTTAATATTGGAGAAAGAAAATGAAATTTTCTTGGTCACCTGATGAAGACCATAATCTATATATGTTACTTGCATCAACGCGTCGCATTGTATTTAGGTTGAGAAATAGAGAGTTGGCTAAATATAATATTTCACCAGCCGAAAGTGGTGTTCTACTTCTAGTAAGCGGCCTAGAAAAAAATAAAGCTACACCCTCTAATTTAGCTCGCTTACTTATGAGACAGCCTCATGGGATTTCAATGCTCTTAGATAGGATGGAAAAAAAAAGGTTAGTTAAGAAAAAACATGATCTAGGTAAAAAAAACCTTGTTAGGATAGAACTAACAGAAAAAGGGCTTACTAAAAGTAGGCAAGCGGTGAAAAGTAATGGAGTTATAAAAGAAATTATATGTTTACTAAATCCTCAACAGCGAAAAAGTCTAGAGAGATATCTCGAAATATTATGGAGAGGCTCACAGGAAAAACTTGGAACCGATCTCGAAGCTATTTTTAAGGATGAAGCAGTTTAATATGGCTTGTGTCCAGTGTGGGAAACAAGCGAACTAAAGAAGGCTACATAACCATAATATAGGTAATCAGCTCGCCCAGTATCTGGACCATTAAACCATGTTTGCTCCTGGCAATAAGATGATACACTTTCAAATGTTGTTTCCACCAGGCAAAAAATGATTCTATGTCCCATCGTAATATATATGCGAAGGCGATCTGCTCAGCTGTAAGATCGTAACGGTCAGTGGCAATGCAATAGTTTAAGATTAGCACTACCATCGGATAATATCCGTGAGCCTCTGGTCAAACGATCCGGGAACCTCCATTGAAAGACGCAGAAATTCGGTACGACGTTTGATTTCAGGAAGCGGAATCCTTGATATAGTTGTTGCCAGTTCTGCTGTACGATCCAGGAGTTTTTCATGCGGAACTACTTCACTCGCTATACCTATACGCATCGCATCTTGAGCACTGAATTTTTCCACAGCCATCCATATATAGAATGCGTTACCCAGGCTCATTCGCCTTGTGTAGGGTTTGGCGTATCCCCCGGACACGGGTTTTCCGGATTGTGATAGTTTACGAACTTTCCCGCGTCCCTGGAATTCCCTTTGCGGTGCGACCCCGAATACTGCACGGTCAGAGGCGATGCACATATCGGAATAGAGCACCGCGCAACTGAAACCGGAACCGATACAATAACCATCAACAGCAGCGATAAATGGTTTAGGACAAAGTGTCATGGCCCTGTATGGAGGGAACATCCCATAACCGTCATAATGACTCCCTCCGGCCCTTGCACCTTCCTTAAGGTCGGCGCCAGCGGAAAAGTTCCCGCCTGCGCCGGAAACAATCGCACACAAAAGATTGTCATCATCCGTGTAGTCTTTTACCGCCGCTTCCAACAAATCATAAAGTTCCACTGTCATTGCGTTTATTTTCTTAGGTCTGTTTAAAGTGATATAGGCAACAGGCCCCTTTTTCTCGTAAATCAGGACGCTATCATTGTTCATTATTTTTCTCCTCATATTATTATTTGCTCAACCAGGTATCAGCAGGGGTCCACAGAAACTTCCCGACTTCACATAAACCCGTATCGTGAACATTTTTTTGCATGGCTACTATCTGTGGATATGTATACAAAGGCACTATCATAGCCTCATCGTATAAAATCTTCACGCATTTTTGGACATATTCCTTCCGTTTGTCATTGTCCGGTTCTGCAATTGCATCCTCTATAGCATCCTGGAACCCCGGGGGCCTTATCATGCTCTTGTTATATATGCCCCGCTCATCAAAAAATACATTCAAGCTGATGGCATAATTATAATCAAGCCCGGCCATATAAAATTTAAGGGCATTTTGCCAGCCTTCCTTCATCATGCTGACCATCCTTCCCTTATCCGCAAGATCTATTTTTGCTTTTATCCCGACCTCGCCGAGGTATCCCTGTATGGCGCCAAGGGCATCCCGGTCATCAGATACCATCGCGATAATTCGTGTCTCAAAGCCTTTGGAATAACCTGCCTCAGCCAATAATTTTTTTGCCATGCCCGGATCATAGGGCCGTCCTTCGATTGTGGGATTATGCCCCATGGTCAGGTTTGGTGGACAGATCTGGGTCAAAGGTTTTGTATAGCCATACCCGATGGTATCGCTTATCGCTTTTCGATCAATTGCATACTCAACGGCCAGCCTGACCCTTTTATCTGCATAGGGGGAGTCCGGATTAGCGCCATCACAGGCAAGGTACATAGTGTGTGAATCGGATGAAAGAATATTATATCCCTTTTTCTCTAAATCCTTTGCCACCTGGGGTGTGGGCCCGATCAATATATGGGCCTGTCCGGCCTGAAAAGCCATTGATGCTGATATAGGATCTTTTATAAAGATAAACTCCAGCCCCTCAAGATATGGTTTGCCTTTCTGCCAGTAATCATCAAATTTTGTTAACTTTACTGAAACATCCCGTTCCCATTCCACAAACTTGAAAGGCCCTGTTCCAATAAGGTGGTCCCTGGCCTCATTTTCAGGCGTAGTCGGCTTTTTTGCCGCAGTTGGTGACCCGACCTCACCATATATATATGCTGAAAGCCAAAGCAATGTACTATCATAGTCTTTAAGAATCAGCCTCATAGTATGTGAGTCAATAATATCAATTGTTTCAATATTAGCGAACCTGCGGGCCCCATACTTCATGTTCCTGATATGGTATTCGACAGCTTCGGCATTGAATTCCGTACCATCGTGAAATTTGACACCCTTCCTCAACTTCCAGATCATGGTTTTTCCGTCTTTAGATATATCAAATTCTTCAACAAGCTCAGGCGTCATGTTGCCTGCTTCGTCATAGCGAAAAAGATGATCCATGATAGTATGCCTCGTAACGCCGTATTGTGCTCCACTTGTAATATCTACTGTCGCTACAAGGCTCGGCGTTCCAACAGGAGAGATAACCTTCAGAACTCCACCGTATTGTGGTTTTTCGGCTTGCGCTGAATACGCCAGATAAATATTACCAAAGATAAAACAACCTACACAGACTAATAGGACAAAACTGCTCAATAATTTTTTCATTCTATTACCTCCTTTGTTTTCGTTTATATTATCGACATTTTCACGATCGAATAGACATAATGTTTGTCTGAAAGTGTATCTTTTCTGGAGCCCGGCTTTGGCCGGGGTAACGGATAGGGAGTAAATATCCTTCGTCATTTCTGTCTTGACTCAACCTGCCGTATTTTAGATATGGGGGAATCCAGGGACTTTGTGTTTATTCTATTTCGGGCCCCCTAATAATTATATATTTCTTCAAACCTTATGCCCCGAACAAGAGACGAGGCAGAAAAAGGGCTACATCCGGGACCAGCAATAAAAGGGTAATGTGACATACATCCGCCAGGACAAAGGGAAAGATCCCCCTGTAGATGGTTTGAATGGAAAGATCAGGGGCAATACCTGCAACAACGAAAAGGTTCAACCCGATAGGAGGGGTAACCATGGCAATCTCAATCATCCTTACCATGAAAATTCCGAACCAGACCTCGCTGTACCCCATGCCGGTAACAAGCGGGAAAAAGATCGGCAATGTCAGAAGGAGCATTGCCATTGCATCAAGAAAGCATCCCAGGAAGATATATACCAGGAAGATACAGATCATTATTACAGTAGGCGGAAAAGGGAGCCCCCCGACAGTCTGGGCCATATGGGTAGGTATGGTCGTTATTGTCACGAAATACCGCAGTATCAGGGCGCCGATGAGAATAGCATAAATCATCCCGGTGGTCTTCATGGTTTCCATCAGGGCTTCCCTGAATTTAGACCAGTTGATCCTTCTCCTTATAAGGGAAAAAAGAATAGCTCCTCCTGATCCGATCGCACCCGCTTCAGTGGGTGTAAACCATCCTATTATAAGTCCACCCAGCACAAGCATAACCAGTGCGATAAGTTCCCCGCAGCTTCCCAGCACCATTATCTTTTCCTTCATGGTGGACTTAGGACCCCTGGGCCCCATTTCGGGCCTTAACCTGCAAATAATATAGATAACGACAATATAAAACAGGGCTTCAAGGATTCCCGGTATCATACCTGCAAGGAAAAGCTGCCCGATCGACGTCTCAGTCATAATACCATATATGATCATGGTGCTGCTTGGAGGAATAAGGATTCCCATCGTGCCTCCGGCCGCTACGGTTCCGGCAGCCAGGGCGCTATCGTATTTAAGACGTTTCATTTCCGGCAGGGCCACCAGGCCGATAGTGGCGACAGTCGCGGTGCTTGATGCGCTCATGGCCGCAAAACCGGCCGATGCCCCCACAGTGGCCATGCCTATGCCGCCGCGTTGATGTCCGAGCCATTTGGAAGCTACATTGTAAAGATCGGTGCTGATTCCTGCCTGAAAACAGATGTGGGCCATAAGCAGGAAAAGTGGCAGAACGGCAAAACTGTAGTTCATGACCAGATCAAGGGGAACGAGCACCAGTTTTACAGCCGCAGAACCCACGCCAAACATATGCCACAACCCGGCCAGGCCCACGACACCCATGCTTATCCCGATAGGCACACCAAAAGCCAGGAGGGAAAATAGGACAATAAAACCGATAACACCAATAATGACCGGGCTCATCTATCCGTCCTCCCGACAATAGAACTGAGCAATGAAGCGACAAGGACAAGGGTCATAACGGCTAAAGCAAAAACCCAGATCATTTTAATAGGAAGCAATGAGAAGAGAAAGACTTCGGTCCTTTCCGACATGCCCCTTTTCAGGGTATCAAAAAAGGTTTCCCATGCCATCCATCCCCAGAAACCGAGAGCAAGGAGATTTGCCAGTATCGACAAACACCGTTTAGCATTATCTCCGAAATGATCCAGCAGGATCTTTACGGTTACGTTTGAGTCTGTCCTGGTTGTATAGACAAGCGCAAACCCGACCGCTACGATAATCGTAAGCTCAGTCAATTCATAGGACCCTACAATGACACCGCCAAAAAATCTGTATACAACCGTTGATATGGTCAACAGCATTATGAATATCAGAACGAATCCACCCAGGGCGGCACCGAAACTGCTGATAATGTTTATGGCCCTGATAAAACGATTCATGGATTTTCTTCCTTGCTTGTTTATTGAAAAAAGCCCATCAGGAAATCTCCTGCCCCCTGATGGGCACTAAAAATACTTTATCTTCCATATTTATCAGCAAGCCGCTTTGTTTCTTCAATAATCTGGGTTCCGGGATAACCCATCTTATCAAGGGCCTTTGCGTCTTCAAGGGCAGCTTGGTATGTCAATTCATGAAACTTTTTAAGGTCCTCCCGGCTAAGTTCAAAAAATTCCATTCCATTATCTTTACCAAGTTTAAGACCTGCGTCTTCGTCTACTACATGGAGATCATACATATCCTTTTCCCAGAATGCGAGACTCTCATCAAATATTTTTTTGATATCAGCAGGAAATTTATCAAAACTCTTCTGGTTCATGATCTCCATAGGAATGACACCGCTGGCCAGATTAATAAAGGTTCCGTACTTTGCCACCTCGTAGAGTTTGAATGACTTTATAGCGGCAAAATCAAAGAGAACTCCATCCACGATACCTTTCTGTAGAGAAACATAGAGTTCACCTGTCGGCAGGTTTATTCCTTCCGCGCCTAGAGACTTCAGCAGGCTTACATACTGGGGTGAGGCCTTAAGTCTGAGACCCTTGAAATCATCCAGGGTGCGAACAGCCTTTTTCGCAGTGATAAGCTGGTAGGGAAGCATTCTGTGTCTCGCCGTCACCTTCAGATCGGCAAGGGGCTTTTCAAAGCCGTACTTTGCATTCAGGTCATTATATATCAGGTGTTCTGATTTTTGGTTGTTGATCCCCACGCCCCACATGAATGACCTGGCCTTGTGAAGCAAACCAAAGGCCGGATCAAAAATGATTGCGATATGGGCGATATCCACCGTGCCGCCGCGAACCTCGGTTGCGGCCTCCTTATTACCGATAAGGGTACCCCCGAAAAAGGGCTGAATCTTCACACGCCCTCCCGTGTCCTTTTCAACCTTGGCTATCCAGTTTGCCGCGGATTTCCCGATCCAGGTCATTTCATTATAGGCCGTACCGTACCGTAACTTAAACTCATCCGCAGCCCATAAAGGTGTCAGGTTCATCATCACCAGTAAGAATGATAAAAAAATCAAAGATACAGCAACAAAGACACCTTTTCTTAACATCATTTTACTTTCCATCGTAAACCTCCTTGAATAAAGTTTGATTTATTTCTTCCAGGCCTAATCCTTCTAAACATATGTACCTGCCATCTTATTAAATTTATCAGACTTTGGCTTAAGAGAATTTACCACACAAAATATTTTTGATTAAAGAAACAGGTTAAATAAATAATATATACTTGTTCCCGAGATCCAAACTTGTTTCGATAATAAAATTTTAAAAAATAATGATCGCTACCGACAGATTTGACGCTTCTAT
>JAFGIC010000154.1 GCA_016929815.1 Deltaproteobacteria bacterium | reverse complement strand
TTTTGAGATATGGCCTTTCGAAAACAGGCGCTGCCTCAAAGCTAGTTTTTATAGCGCTATGTAAACTTATTTAAGTCGTTCACTATAGATTAATATCATACTAAACTTTTATAAAGATATCACACCATGGCATAGCACGAATATTTCATGACTTTTGATGCATTTTTCAGATCAGGGAACGATGTGATTGCTATATGAAACATAAACCAATGCTTATTGAATATATAGTTACAGCATCTTATTTCAACGTTTACATAATGCCATATATTGGCGCCAGGACAAAAAGGCAGGGTTTATACACGTCCCTGCCTTTCGAAAAAATATTAATTATTTTTTTGTACCCTGCATAAGGATCAAATGCCTTATGGTCATCATGCTTTCAGGTATTCCAGCATACCTAAACCTGTGACGCAACAAAGAATGCATTTCTTATTACCTTGTGAATCCTGCCGCCATTGCCTGTGCAATCACCCAGCATAAGGACCTCGTCTGCCGAGCCTATGAATTTCTCTGCCTCATCCATCGTCGGTTTAAGACCGGACCAGATCACAATGCTGTCGGCCTGGATCGATTTCTCGGCACCCTTTTCATCCGTATAGGTCACCTTTCCCCCGGTAATGTCCTTGACAGTGGTTTTCATGAGATATTTGAAATTGGGATGGTTTTTATATATACGTTCCTGGTTGCCCACATTGTGAGGGCCGACATCTTCAGCATCAATCATCTCTTCCCCCGGCGCCAGCACTGTTATCTTATGCCCGTCTTTTGCAATACCTATTGCAGCCTCTGTGCCCAGTTTTCCTGCGCCGATCATAACAACATTTTCCCCTAAGGCCTTCTTATTGCTGTAACAGGTCAGGATATTGAAGACATTTGAGGCGTCTGCGCCTTTCATCCTGGACTCAATAACCTCGGCTCCGGTTGCAACCAAAACCGTATCAAACCCTCCTGCCTTAATCGTACCAGGGGTTGCTGTCGTATTTGTCCTGACATCAACCCCTGCTTTATTTACCTGATGGATTAGGTAATCCTTAAGCACCTTCATATTCCATCTCCATTGACTGTAGTCCGAGAACTTAATCAGCCCTCCAAGGGCCGCGTCCTTATCGAAGATTGTGACCTTGTGCCCCCTTTCTGCTGCTACTATGGCCGCCTTCATACCAGCTGGCCCGCCGCCTATTACGGCAACCTTCTTCGTTGTCAATGGAGGCCGGATCCCCGCAAGTTTATACGGCGGTGTTCCAAACTTAGGGTTTACGTCACACATGGCTATATGTGGCCCCTTCAGCATGCTGATAGCATGGCAGTCCTGACACTGATAGCATGGAATCACATCATCCGCCCTGCCTGCCGCCACCTTTCTGACCAGTTCAGGATCAGCAAAAAAAGGCGTGGTCATGCTTACCATATCCGTCTTTCCTCTAGCGATAAATTCGTCGTTCTGTACCGGGTCGTGAAATCCTGCGCCAGGGCATGTAAGGATCTTTATACCCGCTTTCTTTATCGCTTCGGCATAGGCGAGGCCCCAGGGTCTGTCCTGGTCCTGGCAAAAGCTGTTAGGATGCGCGCTACCGGCCCTTATATACACAAAATCAGCCAGACCCTCAAGCTTTCTAACCGCCTCAACACACTTTTCCAATTCATCTTTAGTAGGCTGATTTACTTCTCTGAGTCCAACATGACTATGTTCCTTGCCAGTGCCGAAAACGGAATCATTATTGTAAGATGCCATTATTATTAGGTCAGTGGCATTCCTTACCGCCTCTACAGCTTCACGGGTGGGAGACCTCATCTGATACACATCATAACCCTGGTCCACAGCCTCCTTTGCATCAGCCACGATCTCTTCAACAGTCTGGGATGCCCCTGTCATGAACCCTCCTGCACCGCCGATCCTGCTGCCTCCTGCTTCTGCTGCTCTCTGCATACCGACTTCGTTCTTCTGGCCTGACGCCTCTCCGGACGCGATAAAGTCATCATCAGAGACCCTAACCTTGCCGGGATATATTATCAGGGCGCCTTCTGTGTGGATATCGTCAATCATCCGTTCAATATAATTCCAGACCGGAGGGACGTCTTCCCATTTATTATGTCCAATATGCTCCCAGCTGTTCCAGGCCTCATACATGTATTCATCATCGGGAAAATCATCTTTTGTATGATATGTCTTTGGATATTTCCCAAACAAGGAGATGCTCATCGTCACAATAGCGGCATTTTTGGCCATGTTTAAATAATGGTTTCTAAACACCTCTCCAGGATAATTTTCCGGGCCCTGCATAGTGAAATTAGGAGAAACAGCATGCATTATCCTGTTCTTCAACATCCTGTTTCTGATTCTGAGGGGTGATAAAAGATGAGGACATCTGTTTCCTGCCCCCTTTATGCTGGCAATTCCGGACAGCTCGGCTGCCATTGCGGCACGCACTTCAAAACGGGCAAGCTTCTTACATGTCAGCGCACAGGCGGACGCCGCACCTGCGGCCATCAGAAATTGCCTTCTTCCCATAAGTGTTTTGATTAGATTCATGACTTACTCCTTCTTTTATAGGTGTTTGGTAAATAAGCATGCCTGAACATGCCTTTCATCTTTTATCTGAAGCGTATAGAAAATCCATCAAAATATAATTTCCCAATTGCAAAAATTCGTTATTTATATAAGATAGAACAACCTCCTGCCCTGCGTGCAATTACAGCCATAAGAGCAGGAGGTTGTTTACCAACTCACAGATATCTATTAATTTCAAAACCTAATTGTCAAATTCAAACCCCACACTCGCGGATCACCCACTGTCACATCAGTATTCGCCGTACTGGTTGTCCCCGGGCTGACACCGTTTTTGTATTCCGTGTCGAACAAGTTTCGTATATAGCCCGAAGCGGAATACATGCCGTTGGATGATGTCCAGGTAACACCCAAATCCGCTATCGTGTAGCTATCCTGCCACACATACGGTGCCAGGCCAACATCATACTGTTGACGGGTCAGGTTGCTGAGATACATGCCGGACTGCCATCGCGCTGAGATACGAGGCACCAGAGAACTCTCGTCAGCAAACAAAAAAGCATGATCGTAACTGATATTGGCTGTTTTTTGGGGATTATTTTCTATGCGCTCAAAGACCAGATAATCCCGTGTGTCGCCATAGAATGGATCAATCGGAAAATCCGTAATCTTCGCGTCCAGATAACCCGCAGAGAATGACATCTTGTCATTCTGCGTAATAAGCCATGTGGTGTCTATTTCCGCACCGGTCATACTGAGCGGTGTGTTAAGGGTAGCCCAGGTAGGCATCTGAAATGGCGAGATGTTCGCTACATTCCGGTACTCTTCATAGTCATAATAGAAGATGGCGCCATTGATTTGCAGCCTGTTGTTGAAGAACTGGTTCTTGCTGCCCGCTTCGTATGCTATCACCTTCTCCTCATCCATCGGTAAAGGGGAAAAGTCTATACGTACGACGTGGAATGCTGGATCAAATGATATCACTGCCTTGGTATTTATTCGCACATCACCAGGCAGGAAACCCGTCGATGCCGATGCATAGAGAAGGTTATCCTGCGTCAGATTATACTCAAAACGCAGCTTCCAAGTAATATTATTATATTTGAGTGTATCTTTGACCTCAAAAAGCTTTATGTCATTGGGCTGAGTCTCGTTGCCATATATAGTCATGTTCATGTTCATGGTGGCTATTTCATGACCTGAAACCTCAGTCTTGTCATAACGCAGACCGGCCGTTATCTGCAGTTTATCGGTGACCGCAAAAGTCTCTTCCGTGAAAATACCCAATTGTTTTATTAATCCTGTTCGATCGCCGCCATGGCTGTAAGCCCCAACGACGCCTGGATCGGGGTCCTCTGTTGTGCCTGTGCGATCCGTGAAACCCTTATCAACCCAAACATCACTGGTATTACCATAGTCATAGGAGTAATAGCTGGAACCGAGAAGCCATGTCCAGTTTCCCTCCTGATCAGATGTCCAGCGAATCTCCTCTGTGTGGGTCTTGTTGCCCGGTGTGTCGCCCGTTTCATGCTGATGCTGAACTCCCTGTATTGTATAAGAGAAATTTGGGTCTGTCTCTTCGAGCTTGAAGGAGCCGATATAGGTCAGGCTGCTTTCAAAAAAGTCATAATTGACCTTTAGTGTCCCCTGGGTTTTTTTGCTTAAAGGGCGCCAGTCAACATCCTGTACTTTGCCGGAATAGTTGATCTTCGTAGGTGTAGTCAATATAGCGCTGGTGCCACCGGACTGGGACTTTGAATCAGCGTATTGTCCTGTAAGTATAACTTGCAGCTCCTCTGAAGGCTGATAAAGCAGCTTGACCCGCCCTGCCTTGCTTTTTGATGCCCCTCCATCCGGATTAAAGTAACCCTCACCTCGTGAAAGATACTGACCGGCCGCGCGCAGAGCAAACTTGGCTCCGAGAGGCGCATTTAACGCTCCCTGATAATTTTGAAGCCCTGCCTTGCCAAACTCGCCCGTGATGTAGCCGCCAAACTCATTCAGATTAGGCTCGTTGGTATATGTGGCTACAACACCACCAAGGGCGCTGCGACCATATAAAGTGCCCTGAGGGCCGCGCAATACCTCAACCCGTCCGATGTCATAGCCTCCGCCCATACCATCATAAACTTCATCAGTGTACATTGCGGTCGATGCCGGAACCGCTCCACTCCCCGGGGTCCCGGCATGGGCTCTCAAAGCGCGGATCGTGATACTGTTCGCATTATTACCGGTAGCCCTGACGTTTGGTATGCCTTCAAGTATCTGCGTAGTAGTAATCTTGCCCATCTCAATCAGACTTTCGCCACTCACTACGGAGACCGAGGCAGCGACATCCTGGATGTTTTCAGCACGCTTCTCTGCGGTGACTGTGATCTCCTCCAGCGTGAATTCCTCAGTATCAGCCTGTGCATATAAAGATATTGTGTGTCCCAGAATAAATCCAAGTGCTGGAATTAATGTGAATAGAATACGATTTGTTCCTCTCATGATTTCCCCCCTCCTTAATTTAATTTTTTATGTTTAATGCAACTTGTCTGGCGTCATCAAACCAACTGAGAAGATATTTACTACCTCTGCTTTATACAAAAAAATATGAAGTTCAGTTAAATAATGACAAAGGGTAATAAAAAAATAAGATAAAGCAAATAAAAGAATATATTGTAGATGAAACACATTATATTATCGTTTCAAATAAAGATTTATATATTTAATGAGAGATACATCAGGAGAGTCAGAGAGATTTTGAGAGAGTTATATGAATAACTTTTTATAATTATTCTATATTCTCATTTCTCATCTGCTTCGATCTATAAATCATATTAAAATGTAGAAATAATGTAGAAATTGTAAATAAATTGTAAATTAGAATTATTAAAATGTGGTTTAAAGTCCATTGGCAATCTTGATTTGACAAATTCTGCTTTTTCACAATCAATAAATAGATTTTCAGAATCGTAACTTGCTGATAATCGTTTCAAATTAGCTTCATAAGCTTAAGTTTACAGTTCCGCCAGCCTTTCCCCGAGCATATAGCCCTCTGTCATGGCCATTCCTATGCTTATGCCCGAGAGCGGGCTCTGATACACGGTGATGTATCGTCCCCCGGCATTGTTTCCCGCCGCATAGAGGCCCTTGATGGGTTTAAATTCCGAGTTAAGCACACGCCCGTCCGCGTCCGTGTCAAGGCCGGTGGTCGCACAAAGGCCCGGCATCAGGCCGTTCCCGAACATGGTGTTCGAGCTTCCATGTCTGGTAATAGTGCCGTAGAACGGCGGGTCTTTGAGCGCGGTCACCTTCATGATGCGGCTGTCTTTGCCGAAGTCCTCATCAGAGCCCTTCTCACACAGCTCATTATATCGCTTGATCTCTGCCAAGGCCTTCTTCTTTGTCTCGCCCTCGTAGCAGTCCATGTAGTCGAGAAGCTCTTCAATGGTATTCGCGCAGTAAACGTTTCCTCCCATCATAGAACCTCCGCGACCGCTCTGCTGCCTCTCTTGAGAAGGAGGACCGGGTTTTACATTATCATATCGTGAAAGCTGTCTGGGCCAGTTGATCGTGTGAGCGGTGTCAGGGGCCATGTGTCGCGGCGGCATCATCTCCAGGACCTTCTTCCAGTTCGCGTCATGCAGGGTGATTGTAAAACTCCCTATCGGCATATTCATGGTGGTGCCGGCAGCCTCGTCGCAGAACCGTTCACCGTTGCTGTCCAGCTCCAGATGCCACCCTCCCACTCCGGGCTCGGTATTGGCGTCAAGTGCGGAATGGGGGCCTATCTCTATATGGCCGCCTGCCCATATACCCAACTTTATACTTGATCCGTCGCGGGCAAGCCGGCTCATCGAGCTGCTAGTCAAGATAAGGTTAAGGTCCCCCCTCGCCTCTGCCTCGTGGCGAAGCTGATCCAGGATATCAATGATCATCTCGCGGTTCCCTGAGAAATCACCCGCGCAGAGGGCCACGCCTTTTTTGGTCTTGAACCGGACGTATTTCCCGTCCGCCTTTTTGGCAACAACACCCGTTACTGACCCTGTTTTGTCAACGTCACATATCTCTGCATGGTGCTCAAAGAACCATTTGGCGCCGTCCGCTTTGGCCTTCTCATAGTGTTTTTTCATGACCTCCGGCCATCTGAAAGTATTATTATCATCCGTCATCTTTCTGAAGATGGTGGTTCCGTGGTAGAATCTCCATCCGGACACCTCTGTCAGGACTGTCGGTGTAGGGGGACAGCTCATGATGTGTGAGTTCTCTTCCAGCCATGCCTTGTCCATGTCCTTGATGACCCAGTCAAGTATCTTGCCGCTGTATTTTGCGAAATAGCTTGCACGCTTGGGGTTGTGCCGGATCACATTCCGTCGGGCCCACTCCCTGATGAAATCATCCTCATTGATCCTGGGCGCGCCGTGGTCCATGGCATACTGGGAGTTGATGGTGCCGACCTCTGTGCCGATCCAGGTGTGCTTGTTCTCTGCCAGGTCTTCAAGCAGGGCCACGGAAGAGCCCTTCATTGCTGCAACGCGTGCGCAAAGGGTCCCAGCGGTGCCGCCGCCTACGATTACAATATCATATGTCCCGCCATCCGCGATAAGTGCCTCGTCAATGGGGTCGGGCCTGTCCCTCCAGGATTTTACGTTAGCCTTATCCTCGCCTGCCGACTGCCCCGCGGATGCGGGATACCCGGAGGCGGCTGCGGTCATTGCGCCAGTTGCTGCAAGACCTTTAATAAAGCTGCGCCTATTAATGTTTGAGCCGGACTTCCTATCTTTCTTAGACATAATTACCCCCTGTTAAAGGCAGGGTTTTTTCTTTAACCCTGCCTTTAAGGAAATGTCATTATCTATTTGTTCGGCGGTCAGACAATTATTCCCTTTGTCTGACCGCTGATCGGTTATCTCAGCGCCGGGCACCTTGAGCCCTGCGCCTTAAGCCTTATACCTTTATTTTATCACACCCTCGATGCGGCATAAAATGCGCTGCGGATCGCCCTGTTGATCCTGCCTTTTTCGCCGGTGCAGTCGCCGACTACAAGGACCTCGTTTGCCGACCCAGCGAAATTATCCGCATCCTCGGTCCTGGCCTTAAGCCCGTTCCAGATCACAATGCTGTCTGCCTGGATGGACTTATCGGCGCCCTCTTTATCCGTATAGGTCACCTTGCCCCCGGTAATGTCCTTCACCGTAGTCTCCAGGTGATATTTGAAGTTAGGATGGTTTCTGTACAGGTTAGTCTGGGTGGTCACATTGTGGGGGCCTATATCCGACGGGTCTATCATGTCCGGTCCGAGCGACAGCACCGTTACATTGTACCCGTCAAGGGCCATGGATAAAGCGGCCTCTGTGCCGAATTTCCCTGCTCCGATCATCACAATACTTTTCCCGAGCGACTTCCTGTTGCTGTAAGAGGTCAGGATATTGAAGACATTTTTGGCGTCCGCGCCTTTCATCTTTGACTCAATAATATCGGCGCCGGTCGCAACTATGACTGTGTCATATCCCTTTGACTTGATCATATCCCTGGTGGCTGCGGTATTAAGCTTCACCTCAACCCCGGCCTTCTTCACCTGATTTATCAGGTAATCCTTGAAATTCTTGTAGGGCCATACCCATGGCGTGTAATCCGTGTATTTCTGAAGCCCGCCCAGGGCAGAATCCTTCTCATACAGTGTCACATTGTGGCCCCTCTCTGCGGCTGTGATGGCGGCCTTCATGCCGGCAGGTCCTCCGCCTATCACGGCAACCTTCTTTATCTTTAACGGCGGCTCTATGTTCTTAAGCTTATACATAGGCGTTGCCCACTTCGGGTTTACCGTACACCTTGCAAAATGGGGCCCCTCCAGCATGCTCTCCGCATGACAGTTCTGGCACTGGACGCAGGGGATTACATCATCTGCCATGCCTGCCGCTACCTTTTTGACCAGGTCCATGTCCGCGAAAAGGGGCCTTGTCATGGCGACCATATCCGTAGCGCCCTTTGCGATATACTCGTCATTTTTTATCGGGTTGTGCATTCCGCCGCCGATGATTGTGACGATCTTTATGCCTGCCTTTTTAATGGCCTCGGCATAGTAGTAGGAAGATCCTTCCTCGTATTTTGATGATTCCCAGCTCGCGCCTGCGCTGCCGCTGCCCTTCATCAACAGGATATCAACACCCATATCCGCAAGCTTTCTTGCAGATTCAACCGCCTCCTCTATCTGGGATGCGCTCGGCTTATTGGAGCCGCTTGTACCTGAGCCGCCCATGCTCATGGCCCCGCCACCGCCAGGACGACCCATGCCGCCTGATGACATTATTATCATATTGGTCGCAGCCCTTACCGCCTGAACTGCCTCAAGGGTGGGGGAATCCATCTGGTATATGTCATAACCGATCTCCTCCTGTTCCTTTGCCTCCGCGACTATATCTTCAACGCTCTTAGATGCCCTTCCCATGCCCGGCATACCGCCTCCACCTGCAGGCGCACCCCCTTGACCACCAGGGGCTCCACCCTGCCCGCCCTGGGCTGCAGGCGCTCCACCCTGGCCGCCCGGGGCCGTAGGCGCACCGCCCGCTCCCATTGTCGCTGCGCCCTGGACCCCTCTTCCGCCAAGACCGTCAGATCCGCTCTCGCTTCCCACGTCCCCGGCCACGATGGCGTCTCCAACATCCCCTGTATTGGTCCCGAATACAATCAGGGCGCCTTCACAATGGATATCTTCTATCGCACGTTCCACATAGTTCCAGACCGGAGGGATGTCTTCCCATTTATTGTTTGATATATGCTCCCAGGACCAGTAGGAAAAGCTCTCTTCCTTTGTATGATATTTCTTGGGGTATGGGCCAAAACTGGTTTCCATGGTGACGATAGCAGCATTCTTGGCTATGTTGGAATAATGGTTCCTCCAGGCATCGGTAGGAAAATTCTCAGGGCCCTGAAGGGTGTAAACAGGAGAAACACAGTGCATGATCCTGTTCTTAAGCACCTTGTTCCTGATTTTAAGGGGTGATAAAAGATGGGGGCAACCGTTACCTGCCGCCTTCACTGCGGTTGTGGCTGCCGCATCCGCGGCCATTGCAGCACGGGTTTCAAGTCCCGCAAGCTTTTTATATGTCAGCGCACATGTGGACGCCACACCTGTGGCAATAAGAAATTGCCGTCTGCCTATTAGCGATTTAATCAGACTCATGATTCCCTCCT
>JAFGIC010000019.1 GCA_016929815.1 Deltaproteobacteria bacterium | reverse complement strand
TACTTGCAAATAATTACAAATAATGTTTATATTCTTTGCTTAAAAATTTTTTAAGCGTTTTTAAATTCACAGTTCAGGTCAGCCCTGGTGCCCTTGAATAAGACAAGGGATACAGCACCCTGAATATAGGCATTAACCACGGCATGGGATCAGAATATCCCGCAATTACAGGAGAATTTTATGACGGTAGCTTTAAACATGAAGGAGTTACTTGAGGCAGGCGTCCATTTTGGACATCAGACCAGGCGATGGAACCCGAAGATGAAGCCCTATATTTTCGGCTCACGCAATGGGATTCACATTATCGATCTTCAAAAAACGGTAAAACTTTTTAACGAGATAGGCGAATTTGTCACCCGCATCGTTTCCGAGGGGTATTCGGTCCTCTTTGTAGGCACAAAAAAGCAGGCGCATGACGCCATTATAGAGGAAAGCGAGCGATGCGGCATGTATTTCGTCGTAAACAGGTGGCTGGGCGGAACTCTTACAAATTTTCAGACAATAAAGAAAAGCATCGCCCGGATGAAGGAACTGGAGGCGATGAAACTGGACGGCACCATCAACCGCTACACAAAAAAAGAAGTCCTTAAGATGGAAAAGGAGCTTCAAAAACTTGATAAGAATATCGGCGGCATAAAGGACATGGACGAACTCCCGGGCGCCGTTTTTATAGTTGATCCCAAGAGAGAACACATCGCGGTCAAGGAAGTGAAAAAGATAGGGATACCGGTTATCGCCATCACCGATACCAACTGCGATCCCGATGATATAGATTATATAATCCCCGGCAATGATGACGCCATCAGGTCCATCAGGCTGCTCTGTTCGAAGATAGCCGATGCCTGTGCGATGGGACACGGCCTCGCGGAAGAACGCATGCGCGCCGAGGCGGAGGCCGCAAAGGAGGAGGCTAAAGAGGCCCCCGGCAAACCTGAGCCGGCTGAAGAGAAAAAACCGGGCCCTGAGGTAATAATAGTCGGCAAAAAAGAAGAAGATGAATATTACGAAGATGAAGAGGAGTAATGCCGTGGAAATAACATCATCACTTGTAAAAGAGCTGAGAGAGAAAACAGGCGTCGGCATGATGGACTGCAAGACCGCCCTTAAAGAATGCAACGGAGATATGGAAAAGGCCGTTGATTACCTGAGAAAAAAGGGGATAGCCACGGCCCAGAAGCGCGGGTCGCGCTCCGCCAAAGAGGGACAGATAGGCTCCTACATACATACGGGAGGCAAGATCGGCGTCCTGGTAGAGATAAACTGCGAGACGGACTTCTCCGCCAAGACTTCGGACTTCTCAGAATTTGTTAAAAATGTGGCAATGCACATTGCCGCATCAAATCCACTTGTAGTTGACAGGAAGGATATCACCCCTGAGATGGTTGAAAGGGAAAAGGATATCTATATGACCCAGGCAAAGGAGTCAGGCAAACCTGAAAAGGTACTTGAAAAGATTGTGGAAGGAAAGATGCAGAAATTTTACGCTGACGTTTCACTTCTGGAACAGCAGTATGTGAAAAATCCGGACATAAAGATCCAGGACCTTTTAAATGAGCTTATTGCCAAGACCGGCGAAAAGGTGGTCATAAGCAGGTTTGTCCGATACCAGCTTGGAGAGGCATCTGATGAATAATTCGCCACCCCGTTTCAGGCGCATACTGCTCAAGCTGAGCGGAGAGGCACTGATGGGAGACAGGACATATGGCATTGATCCGGATGTCCTTGGGATAATCGCCTCCGAGATCCGCGAAATACATAACAGGGGGATTGAGACGGCGATTGTAATAGGTGGAGGAAACATATTCAGGGGAATGAATTCCTCCGCTTACAGGATGCGGAGGACCCCCGCCGACAGCATAGGGATGCTGGCTACTGTAATGAATGCTATTGCCATGGGCGAGGCGCTGAACAATCTGGGCATTGACACACAGGTCATGTCCGCGATCGAGATGCCCAGGGTTGCGGAGACCTTTACCGCCATGAGGGCTATCGAGCATCTGAAAAATGGAAAGATTGTCCTTTTTGCGGCAGGCACGGGAAACCCGTTTTTCAGCACCGACACTGCCGCTACACTTAGGGCGCTCGAGATAGGGGCGGACGCCCTTTTAAAGGCAACCAAGGTGGACGGGGTCTATGATGCTGATCCCGTCAAAAATCCCAAGGCACGGCTTTTTAAGGGCCTGACATACCGGGAATACGTTGAAAGGGGGCTGAAGGTCATGGATATGACCTCAATAACCCTGGCCATGGGGCAGAACCTGCCTGTCATCGTATTCAGCCTTAAAGACAGGGGGAATATATTGAAAGCGGTTACTGATAAGAATATCGGCACCTTAATTTCAGGAGAGACAAAATGAAAGAAGAGATCCTTTCCGAGCTGCGCCAGAAGATGACCAATACCGTCGCATCCCTTAAAAAGGATTTCCTTAGGATCAGGACAGGAAGGGCCTCGACAGCCCTTTTTGACGGAATAAAGGTCAACTGTTACGAGACAAAGATGCCCTTGGACCAGGTGGCTTCCATTTCGGTTCCCGAGAGTCGCCAGATCACCATAAAGCCCTGGGACCAGACTATCATAGGAGAGATAGAAAAAAGCATCCTCAAGTCGGAACTCGGTCTGACGCCTATGAATGACGGCAAGATAATAAGGATCTCAATTCCGCCCCTTACCGAAGAGCGAAGGAAAGACCTTGCAAAACTTGCAAAAAAGATGTCGGAAGAAGGCAAGGTAGCCGTCAGAAACCACAGGCGGGATGCCAATGAGATGCTGAAGGAACTCAAGAACGATAAAGAGCTGTCGGAAGATGAGATGTACAAGGCCCAGGAGGAAGTACAGAAGATAACCGACGAATTCATAAAAAAGATAGACGAGGCAACCGCTGAAAAAGAAAAAGAGATAATTGAGTTTTAACCCCCATTCTTTTAAATATTCTTCATTTCCCCCATTGAAGGAGAGATATCTCCACCACCTGATATAATGAAAGGCATTTTGTGTTTGCTGTTGCCTATGTGATTGACAAGGGGCATATATTAATATTTAATCGTTTTTACGGCTTGACAGGGAAAACGACATTAAAATACATTAGTAAGATTGAAATATTATGAGTGCATATCACAACAAATTGCCGGAACATGTCGCCATAATCATGGACGGAAACGGCAGGTGGGCCAGACAAAAGGCTATGAACCGGATATCGGGCCATGAGGAGGGGACCGAGTCCGTAAGGGTAATAGTGCGGACCAGCAGGGAGATAGGCATTAAATGGCTTACCCTTTATGCCTTTTCAGAGGAAAACTGGAAAAGGCCCAAATATGAGATAACCGCCCTCATGGGCATCCTGAAACGTTTTCTGAAAAGCCAATTAAAGGAGATGCAGGACAACAATATACGATTCAGGACAATAGGAAGGATACACAGACTCCCAAAAGATGCGCGCGGGTTGATAGAAGATACAATTGCAAAGACCTCTGAAAACACCGGCATGACACTAACGCTTGCCCTGAGCTATGGCGGAAGACAGGAGATATATGACGCAATGCAGAAGATAGCCAAAAGGATCGCGGCAGGCGATATTCAGCCCTCCGACATCAAGGAAGGCCTTATATCCGATTTCCTATATACAGCCGGGATGCCTGATCCGGACCTCCTTATAAGGACGAGCGGCGAATACAGGGTGAGCAATTTCCTGCTGTGGCAGATAGCCTATACGGAGCTGTATATAACCCCGACACTCTGGCCCGATTTCAGGAAAGAGGAATACCTGTGTGCGATTGAGGAGTTCCGGAAAAGGGAGCGAAGGTTCGGCGCATCGGAATAAAATATAAAAGGACTCTAAATGCATTTAAAACGATGGATAACAGGCCTTATCGGGGCGGCATTGCTGGCATTCCTGATATTAATGGGGATCAGATGGCCCTTTTACCTGTTCCTCTTTATAGCATCCCTGGCAGGACTTAACGAGTTTTTTAATATTACGGCAAAAGAAATCCCCT
Organism: Deltaproteobacteria bacterium; assembly: GCA_016929815.1. GTDB lineage: Bacteria > Desulfobacterota > DSM-4660 > Desulfatiglandales > HGW-15 > JAFGIC01. The sequence continues at coordinate 7,821 of JAFGIC010000019.1, read as the reverse complement.
GGTTTTTAAGACATTCAAGCTTTATCATCTCCTTTATCCTTTTCCTTGTCATTTCAATGAAGCAGATCCTTCTTCTTCCTGTTGTTGTCTTTCTGTTTTTTGCCGTTCCTCTTATATTCCAGATGCTTACATACAGGTCTTCCAGTAATAAGTGGGACAGGGATGCCCTTGGAAAGGCCGTCATCGGGCCGGTCTATATTTGCCTGCCCATTTCCATGATCATCCTGATCGATTTTCAACCGATGGGTAAGATATGGATACTATTTCTTCTGGCCGTGATATTTGCGAACGACACAGGGGCCTTTTATGCAGGGAAAACAATTGGGAGACACAGGTTATACAGGGAGGTAAGTCCCAACAAGACCTGGGAAGGCGCAGTTGGTGGTCTGATCCTCGGTTTGATTGTTGCGTGTATATTTCTTAGTATAGATATACTAAGAATTCACAGCCTGGACATGGGAATCCTGTTCCTGGTGATCCTGCTTTCCGTCGCGGCTCAGATCGGCGATCTGGTGGAATCCATGATCAAAAGGACATATGGCATAAAGGATTCAGGCGGCATCCTCCCGGGACACGGCGGCCTGCTTGACAGGATAGACGGATTGCTCTTTGCAATCCCTGTGTTATATGCGTATATGATGTTAATATAACTCTTATTTCGGATGGAGATATATTCATGGTGATGAACAAATACGACAGACCAAGGGTTCTTGTAACGGGAGGGGCCGGTTTCCTGGGGTCCCATCTATGCGAAAGACTTCTGAATGAGGGATGCTATACCATATGCCTTGACAACTATTTCACAGGTCAAAGGAGGAACATATTCCACCTGCTGGACAACAGGAATTTTGAGGTCATAAGGCATGACATCGTTAACCCAGTCTTTCTGGAGGTGGATCAGATATACAACCTTGCATGTCCCGCGTCACCCATACATTACCAGTATAACCCGGTAAAGACCACAAAGACAAGCGTCATGGGCGCCATCAATATGCTGGGCCTGGCCAAGCGTGTCAAGGCAAGGATATTGCAGGCATCTACAAGCGAGATATACGGGGACCCTTCCGTCCATCCTCAAAAGGAGGACTACTGGGGCAACGTAAATACAATCGGCCTGCGTGCCTGTTATGATGAGGGCAAGAGGTGCGCCGAGACCCTGTTCTTCGACTACTACAAACAAAACCATGTGGATATCAGGGTCGTACGGATATTCAACACCTACGGTCCCCGCATGCACCCCAATGACGGGAGGGTTGTCAGCAACTTTATCGTTCAGGCCTTGAAGGGCGAAGATATAACCATATTCGGCGACGGGTCCCAGACAAGGTCCTTCTGCTATGCGGATGACATGATCAACGGCATTGTCGGCATGATGAACGGACCTGACGGATTCGTGGGTCCTGTAAACCTCGGAAATCCGACAGAATACAGGATACTTGAGCTTGCCCAGATGATCATCAGCCTGACCGGCGCCGATTCAAAGATCATATTCCAGCCCTTGCCCATGGACGATCCCAAGCGGCGCAGGCCCGATATAACCCTTGCAGGTGAGAAACTCGGATGGAAACCGCGAGTGGATGTGGAGGAGGGTCTCAAAAAGACCATTGAATATTTCAGGAGCATCATTTCGGAGATATGAAGAAAATAACAATATTAGGTTCAACCGGGTCTATAGGCAACAGCACCTTGAAGGTGATTAAGGCCAATCCCGGGGAGTACAGGGTCGTTGCCCTTGCGGCGGGCAATAATATAGACCTTCTCTATGAACAGATAATGACATTTCAGCCTGTTGCGGCGGCCGTCTCAAGGGGGGACCTCGCCGATGCACTCAGAAACAGGCTCAAAGGGCATTCAAAGACAGAGATCCTCTCCGGGTCAAAGGGATTTTCAATGCTCGCGGCTATCGACGAAGCAGATACGGTTATTTCCGCCATCAGCGGGGCCTCGGGTCTGATCCCGACATACGAAGCGATCAGGGCGGGAAAGGGCATAGCCCTCGCCAATAAAGAGACCATGGTCATGGCAGGGCAGATAATCATGGATCTGGCAAAACAAAAGAATATCCCGATCCTGCCCATTGACAGCGAGCACAGCGCCATATTCCAGTCCCTCCAGGGACACAGGAAAGAGGACCTGAAAAGGGTTATCCTTACGGCATCAGGCGGACCCTTCAGGCGTCTGTCCCTGGATGAGATGAAGGATGTCACCCCTGCCATGGCCTTGAAGCATCCCAACTGGGACATGGGCAGAAAGATAAGCATAGATTCTGCAACCCTTATGAACAAGGGGCTGGAGGTAATAGAGGCCAGGTGGCTCTTTGACCTCAGGATGGACCAGATAGACATCCTGGTGCATCCCGAGAGTATCATACACTCCATGGTCGAATACATGGACGGATCGGTGATAGCGCAGCTGGGTATCCCGGACATGATAACGCCTATATCCTACGCCCTTTCCTGGCCCAGGCATATAAAGACGGATCTCCCCCCGCTTAAGCTTGAGGAGGTGGGGAGATTGACCTTTGAGAGACCTGACATGGGCAGGTTCAGATGTCTTGCCCTTGCCCTGAAGGCCGTTGAGGCAGGGGAAAGCATGCCCGCGGTCATGAACGGCGCCAATGAAACGGCCGTGGGGCTCTTTCTGGATAACAGGATAAAGTTTTTACAGATACCTGAGATTATAGAGAGGACCATGGATGCGCACAGGCCTTTTAACCCTGACGGGATTGAGGCCATAATGGAGGCTGACGCCTGGGCCCGGGGGGTCGCTGAAAAGGAGGCCATAAGGCTGGGGGCTTGATCGGCGGAAAAAAATAACTAGATTTATTAAAAAATCGGCTTTACCCGATAACAGCTTACTTTTTATAAAGGTTTAAAAATATGGAAATTATAACGGGATTTTTTCAGGATACAGGACATATCCTCCTGTATTACATACTGCCTTTTGTTGTTGTACTCGGGATCATGATATTCTTTCATGAACTGGGGCACTTTCTTGTCGCAAAATATTTTAACGTCAAGGTGCTCAAATTTGCCCTGGGTTTCGGCCCCAAGATAGTTGGGAAAGTGATGGGAGAGACCGAATATTCCATACGATGGATCCCCCTTGGCGGCTTCGTAAAGATGCTCGGTGAAGATACGGAAGAGGATGAGGATGCGCCCAGGCCCTCTCCACAGGATGAAAAGAGGGCATTCAACAATCAACATCCCCTTAAGAGGATCGCTATCGTCGCAGCAGGACCAGTATTTAACCTGCTGCTTGCCCTTTTCCTGTTCTGCGGCGTGTATATAGTGTCAGGCGATCTCATAAGGACCGCCGAGGTAGGCAACGTAGTCGAGGATTCCCCCGCATCCAGGGCAGGCATTATTAAAGGGGACATCATCACATCAATGGACGGCAAGGCAGTAAAAAGCTGGGACGACCTCGCCGATATCCTCCTCAGTAAGGCCGCACAACCCCTTTCCATTACCGTGCAAAGGCAGGGAGAGCCGGTTGAACTCACCGTAACCCCTGAAGAGGCAACAGGCACAAATGAATTCGGAGAGGAGATAAAGACGGTGCAGATAGGGATTGAAAGCACCTACAATTACGTTAAAGTTGAGCTGTCCCCGCTTCAGGCCATATCTCAGGGCGCTGAAGAGACATGGATGTGGATAAAGCTGACATGCCTTGTTGTGGTCAAATTATTAGAGGGGGTCGTATCGGTCAAGACCCTCGGCGGTCCCATCATGATAGGACAGCTTACAGGGCAGCTCGCCCAGGAGGATATCAGCTATCTTATCCCCTTCATGGGCATCATAAGCATCAATCTGGGTATATTGAACCTGTTCCCTATCCCGATACTTGACGGGGGCCTTATATTATTTCTGATCATCGAGCTCATCACTGGCAAACCTTTGAGCCTCAGAAAGCGGGAGATGGCACAGAAGATAGGCTTCTCGCTGCTGATAGCGCTCATGATCCTGGTCTTTTATAACGATATACTGAGGATGTTCCAGCCTACGCCATGATACTCGCGATCAACACATCCACCACGCAGTTCAGCATCGCCCTTTTAAGGATCACGGGCGACGTTACGGCCGAATACCTCATCGCCCCGGGAGAAAAGAATTTCAGGACATTCATGCCGGCCGTTTATTCCGTCTTTGACGCATGCGGCAGGGACATCAGGGATCTTAAGACAGTGGCTGTGGTCACAGGCCCCGGAAGCTTTACAGGCCTGAGGGTAGGGCTCTCTATGGCCAAGGGTGTGACCCAGGGCCTCGGCATACCCATTATCGGCGTTTCCAGCCTTGAGGCAATGGCGAACCAGATGCCCTTTACAAAACTCCCGGTGTGCACACTTATGTCATCAAGAAGGGGCGAGATTATCTTTGCCGTTTTCAAATGGGATGATGCAAAAGGCATGACAAGGCTTACGGAAGACCGCTCCGTTGTCTTCGGAGACCTGGCAGGATTTATCAAGGGCCCTGCCTTTTTTCTAGGCAATAATTTTACCGCGCAGGAACCGGAGATCAGGAAACTGCTCAAAGGCAATGCAATTACAGCCCCTTCCCATCTCTGGAATATAAGGGCATCAACCGTCGGGGTCCTTGGTCTGAAACGCTTCACGGCAAATGATTTCGACAGCATCACGGACCTTGTCCCGGAATATCTGCGCCCGCCCGACATCAGGGCCGATCCCTTTGCCCTTAACCCCAGCTTGTAAGCAACGGGGTGCGTTTTTCCGGCGATATATATATAGCTCCCTGTGGGCAGTCAATTGCGCAAAACCCGCATAATTGACAATCCTCAGGGTATTTGATGACAGCCTTTTTGGTTTTATCATCCATTCTGATTACATCCGTCGGGCAGCTTTCAACACATATCCCGCAGCCGATGCAAAGCTCCGCGTCAATACGTTCAATAGTCAAGGTCATTAACTCCTTTCACCGATGACGGTAAGTCCTATACCGCTGCAGGATATCTTTCTTCATAGGGTGCCGTCAGATCAGGTCGCCATTCCTGCGGGATCGGTTTCTTGTAAACGGTCATCTTACCGTTAACCTGTCTGATCATCACCCATGCCAGCCAGTCAGGGTCCGACCTGAGGGGATAGTCCTCACGGTAGTGCGTTCCCCGGCTTTCTGTCCTGAAAAGAGACGCCCTCATCTTCATTTCAGCATTGATGATCATATTCTTTGTTTCATGGACGAGACGCAGTTCGTGGGGATCTCTTGCAAACAGTCTGGGACAAAGGTGATCCCTCATGAACTCGACAAAGGCAAGGGTAGGCTGCAATCGATCGGCGTGTTTTATACGAAGTATATAATAGGGCATCATCGCATTTTTAAGCAGCTGCGTCACCCAGTTGGGGCTGAAGCCCCCCTTGCGCCTTGCAGGCATGATCACAGAATCCTTTAATTCTGAGAATTCCTCCCAGTTGATGGACGGCAAGACCTTTTGCCGGGAATATCCTGCGGCGGCCAGACCGGCCCTGGCCCCGGTAACGGAGGCATTGCATGACCCTGAACCGCCCATGCTGTAGGCCGCGCCAACAATCATGGTTGCGCAGCTGTCCCCGGCAACATAGAGGCCGGAAACCCCTGTGGAGCAATCCTCGTCAACGGGCCAAACGCCCTCGGCAGTATGTACGGACAGCCCCAAGGCAACCCCGCTGAAGACCTCGTCCTCTCCCCTGTACAGAGGGGCCCTGCCTTCATGTGCCTCAATATCGGCACTGAGACCAAAGCCAAATCCCGGGACGCTATCGCCTTCAGCGTTGGTCATGGGGAGAATATTCGACAGCCAGATACCGCCTTGCCTCCGTACCATGCCGTTATGGAAATCCTCAAATTCCTTTCCAGTTATCTCCGCCCCGGCCCTGTAGGCCATTACGTGGCCGTCAGAGGTGAGGTCGCCCAATGGCCATCCCCCGACAGGTTTAAATCCGCCGGAGCCAGCGCACATAACCGTTGCCTTTGCCCTGATAACATAGAGGTCAAAGCTGTTTCTTGTGATGCCGACCGCCCCGACAACCGCGCCATCCTGTTTAATAAGGTCCACAATCATGACCTTTTCCAGGATGCGGACCCCCATTTTTACAGGCTGATTTCTCAAGGACTTCGCCCATGACCCCGGACCGTCCTCAAGCGCCCACAGCCTCCCTTCCTGTTCTTGATTTCCCGACATGGGCTTAATATAATCGCCTTTTTCGTCCTTGAGAAACGGCTGCCCCCAGGCCAGCATGTCCTGAAACCTGGCATAGGATTCCCTGATGACCCTTTCGGTCCATGTGCAATTGTTGAGATACTCGCCTCCCACATGAGCCTGGTCTGCCAGCTCCCGGATCTTATCCTTTTTCTCGGGCGGAACCGCCATGGTACCATGCGCCCACGGCGACATACCGGATCTGCCGATGACACCCTTGGATACAAGGGTTACATCAACCCCCTGTTCCCTCGCCTTAACGGCCGCAAAGCAGGCGGCTATCCCTCCGCCTATAACAAGGACATCCGTCTCAATTACAATTTCCTGATTATTTTTGTCTGCCATATCTCATCCTCTCTTCCATTTACCGGTCCATCTCATCCTCCGGTCCTCACTGAGAATCGGCCTCTTACGTCCTTGCGACAGGCCGGTCAGGTACTGCATCCCGCCAGCAGACCCGGTTGTTTAATGCAAGGCAGTTTGAATAGAATATCGTGCACATCCGGCAGCCCTTGCATTTGGGATTTGCATTATTCTTATCTTGATCCTTTGCCGCCATAGTTTTCCCGGCCGCCCGCGCCTTTGGCGCCGGACCCGGCAGTTCTGCCAGCAGCGGCGCCGCAGCTCCAAGGGCGGCTACAACCATAAACCTTCTCCTGGTCAAACCTGAACCTGCTGAACTCATAAAAACATCCATCATATCCGCGACGCAGCGGCAAAGGCTATGCGGTTGCACTTGCGCACATCCCCGCCATTGCCGGTGCAGTCACCGATGATAAAGAACCCGTTTGCCGAACCGTAGAATTTCATGGCCTCTTCCTGTCTCGGCTTAAGGCCGCCGAAGATAACCACGCTGTCCGCTTGTATGGACTTCTCACTGCCCTTTGCATCCCTGTAGGTTACCTTACCCACTGAGATGCCTGTGGCTGTCGCATTCAGTATATAATTGAAGCTGTCCGTGGTTTTAAAATCAATCCCCTGGTGGGGACCCTCCTGAGGAACCAGCCTGCTCCCGCTCGACAGGACAGTCACCTTGTGGTCGCATAAGGACAGGTGCAATCCGATCTCAGCCCCTCGCCCACCGCCGATAACAACCACGTTCCTGCCAAGGGATTTCTCATTGCCGTAAACATTGGATACGTTCCAGACACTGCCGGCGTCGGCGCCGGGGACCCTTGAAATAACGGGCTCAGTGCCCAGTGCAACCAGGACCGCGTCATAGCCCTTTCTCCTGATAATCTCCGGTGTTGCCTCCGTATTCAAAAGCACCTGAACCCCTTTCTTTTCCACCTGGCGGATAAGGTAATCCTTGAATTCTTTGAGGGGCCATTGAAAGGATGCAAAATCCGTGTGCCGCAGCATACCTCCCAGATAGCCGTTTTTCTCATAAATGGTTACATCATGCCCCCTTTCCGCAGCCACGATGGCAGCCCTCATCCCGGACGGACCCCCGCCTATGACGGCAACCTTTTTCTTCGAGGCAGGGGTTTCAATCATTCGGTTAAGCCTGTGTGCAATCCCCAGCTCCGGGTTTACGGAACAGAAGCTGAGCCAGGTCGTGTCTCCATGGCATTTGTTGCAGCGTATGCAGGGCACCACATCCTCGCCCCTTCCTTCGGATGCCTTTTTGCT
>JAFGIC010000153.1 GCA_016929815.1 Deltaproteobacteria bacterium | reverse complement strand
TGCCTTTCCCTGCCGCGTCTTCCAGAAGTTTTGTTATGCGGCCGCCTATATGGATGTCAATAAATTCCTCGATCTTATTCTTTTTTACAGAGGCAAATTCCATAGTCCCACCCAATGTCCCTCCGCAGTTTGTCATAAAATAGGGCAGGGAGATTATCCCGCGCCTGTGCAGGACGGGCTCTGCTTCAGGTGATACGGGATTATTGGCGCCGGGAGAAATGATGCGCGCCGAGATACGCTCGGCATTTTCAGTATTTATAGTATTGGTTAAGGCGCAGGGACAGAGTATGTCAACAGGCAGTTCAAAGAGCGATGGCAGGCCAATATGCTCGGCATTTTCATATATGTCAACCGCACGGCTTCCGGCTTCCGAGGCAAGCCGGGTAAGTCTTATGACATCCAGCCCTTCGGGGTTATAGATTGCACCCCTTGAAGTGGAGATTGCTGCTATGCGGGCCTTGGCGTTATGTAAGATAGTCGCCAATGCGCTCCCTACCTTGCCGAAACCTTCGATGGCGATCCTGCAATCGGGCATATCTATTCCCACATGCCTTGCCGCCTGTTTGATGCCGGCAAATACCGTCAACGCTGTATAATAACCTGATCGCTCAACTGTGAACTCACGTTTTTTTACATGCATGCCGGCGGATTTGACCATATACAGGATGTCCGCATTATATGTCCCCATATCCGTCGCAGGGATATAAACGCGATTTGCCAGGAGGGGAGAGATTGCCTGTCCGAAGACCTTCAGACGCGCAAGGCGTTCTTCAGGGGGCGCCTCAGGATCGCCTATTACGCCTGCCTTGGCGCCGCCGTGAGGGAGCCCGAGGAACCCGAACTTGAGGGTCATGGCGCGGGCAAGGATGGCTATCTCTTTTTCATCTATCTTTGGCATAAGACGGACTCCGCCGTAAGAATGTCCGTTCATAATGGAATCTATAACAAGATATCCCAATGTCTCAGCGCCTTTTGTAACGGTTATTCGAAGCTGAGAATCGGAATAATTATAATAGGTATGCATATCGCTTTTACTCCACTGCCGGATATTAGTTCATTGTTTAACAGCCTTGATTGCCGTGAAGTGGCCGGTCAGGAACCTGGTCGGCAGGAGCGAAAGACGCTCGAAGGCCTTCAGCGTCCGCCGGAAGATTTCCTGTGTATCCGGGCCTGCGTGTATTTCCAGGACACGGGCCATTGCCACGGCAAGAACCCTGGGGAAATGCATGATCGCGCTGCATTCCAATATTGTGAAGCCTGCATCCTCCATGACCCTACGCAACCAGGCGTGTCCTGCCGTGGCACCCAGATAGTAGGGGACAATGCCCATGCGGTTCAAGAATTTGAAAGGCAGCAGACCTCTGAGGGCGATCAGGGGATTCCCCGGGTTGTCAAGTGTTATGATGATGCGGCCGCCTTTCTTCAGGACCCTGTGAAGCTCACGCAAAGCGACTATTATCTCATGTCTTGTCTTAAAATGGTCCAGGGATGATATCGACAGAACGATATCAAATGTCTCTTCTTGAAAGGGAAGAGAGCGCAGGTCGGCGCTGATCCCCGTGATCGCCTCACCCGATTCACAGGCTGAACAAACAATCGGCTCGGATATGTCCATGCCCACAATACAACAGGATTTTGCCTCCATAATGCGGCGCAGGCCGTTTCCAAATGCCTCGTCAAACAGGTCTGTTTTAAGCAAGAGGTCAACCACGGTCGAGGAAGGCAGCCAGCGGGCAATTAAGTCGGAATTCAAGGCGTCGGCATGAATACGCCACAGCTTCTGTGGGCCTTGCTCCTTCCATTCCTTTGCGACGGAAGACCAGTAATATTTCTCTTCGCCGTCAGCTATGGGATTATGATATGTTTTTCTGCGATTATCATCCATGGGTACATTTTCAGTAGCTGATCCATAACCGATCATGTTTATCTTTGAAAGGCGATATCTATAGGATTTATTGCCTGGGTCTGATTTTTAAGGGTTTAAGATCCTATGTGTATGCAAGAGCATGATATTCTGCAATTGCTCCGGAGCATAAACCCTTAAAAATCAGACCACTGCTGGAGTTGGGTGGTATTTTTTATGAGATATCGCCTTTAAAAGAAAACCATGATCTCCCTATTAGGCCATTTAACCTTTATTAAAAACGAGGCTCCACTGCCTCACAAGTCAAACGATTGGCATATGCAAAATCCTAACCGTAAATTACCGGTAAATTTTAAATGTTGCCGTTCTCTAGTCAGAGGCGGAATCTTACTATCCTGTTGTAGATCCATCCTATGAACGCGCCGCTCAATGTCCCGAGCGCAAACCCGTATGCAAAACCGATGAAACTGCCCAGAAAGGTCACCCTATAACCTATAAAATACTGGCTCAGAAGCTGAAGATGAGGGCCCACGTGTCTGCCTCCCTTTATAACAAGCCAGTTTGTTGCAATAAAGATGATAAGACCCGCAAGCAGACCCAGAACAAGGCCAAATACCTTTGCGTTCAGGAGAAGCGTGCCCCTGAATATTTTATCCCTTTCAGCAAGCCGTTTTTGATCTTTTTTGTCCATCTATAATCCTTATTTTACAGGTAATCAAAAAAATCCTTGAGTGTCATAAACTCGGATTTTTTATTGACCCAGAACATATATAATCCCATAAAGAGATTGCGGAGATAGGCGAATAGCCACCCCAGGATGAAACCCCAGAAAAAACTATAGCCAAAGGCAATAAAAGAGCCTTCAACAGATACGGTATAGCCTGCGAAATATTGCTCCAGAAGGAGAAGATTTGGGCCTACAACATCACCCCCTTTTATTACAAGCCATATGGTTGCCATAAAAGCCAGGATGCCGGAGACAGAGCCCAGGGCCGTTGCAAAGGCCGGCTTATCCATCCTGGCAAAGGTAATGTCAAGGATATCTGTGATCTCCCCTCTTATCTCAACCGCCTTTCTGTCCGTTTCAAGATATTCTTTTTCGTCGTTCACTTCCCATAAATCGTGTTTTGCGCCTGAATAATTCTCGACAGCAAGCATCCCTGTGAGCATGGAATGATCCATGTTGTTGTAGCGATGAGTTCCGCCGCGGCCTATTGTCTGGAGATTATGGATATCGCGCAGATACTCCTTTATAGTTGATATCTTCTCTCTGTATCCGTCATCATAGACCGGGTAGGCGTCATCCTGGCGTATGATGCAGCCGTCGGTGATATCTTCGATCACTGCCAGGCCCAGTTCCTTCAATTCCAGGGAAGCCGTCTCAATCAGCTCTTTATCGGGCATGGCCCAGAGATCGTCGCCTTTATTACAGAAATACTCCATGCCTATGGCGGTCCTGTTTGAATGGGGCGACATGGCAGCACTCCAGTTCCTGAAGTTCTGGATGCGTCCCACCCTGAATTGGGGGCTGTGGACATATATCCATTGGTCGGTAAAAAGATCCTTTTGATCCAGAATAAGTATTACGATGACAAAGGCACGATAGGAAAGCCCCCTGGCCGCCTCAAGCACCTTTTCAGGCGCCTCCGGCCTGAGCATGGGCACCAGCCTTGAGACCGGGGTGGTGGAGGCTAGGTGACTTGCGGGGATTTCCTGAAGTTGGCCGTCTTTATTGAATCTTATCCCGGTTACATATCCCTTTTCATGGATCACCTCCGTCACTTCAGAGTTGAGAAGCACCCGGCCGCCCCCAAACAGGACGGCTTCCCTGAAGCGCTCCCACATCATCCCAGGCCCTTTCGATGGGTAATAGAATTCATTGATAAGGGTCTTGGGTTCCCGTACCTTTAAAAGCGAATTTATCACCGCGGACATAAATGACAGGCCTTTGATGCGCTGCGCGGCCCAATCGGATCTTATACTGCTGCATGGCATGCCCCATACCT
>JAFGIC010000152.1 GCA_016929815.1 Deltaproteobacteria bacterium | reverse complement strand
CCGGTGAAATAGGCGCCCCCTTGCTGAAGATCCAGGTCACTTAATTTTATACCCTTGAATGTCAGGATCGCCTGTTCATAAAGTCCGAGTCCCTTGAAGGCCATTGCGACCTTGATCATGTTTTCAGCCTTGATTTCTTTGTCCAAAAGGTCTTTATGGGGGGAATAGAAATCCGTCAGCTCCTTGAATTTTCCTCCCTGATAAAGCCCTGCAATCTCCTTTTCAGCGGCATTTAAAAAGAGCCTTTTTGCGCTCTTCCTGGTCTCCGTCTCAACCGTCTTATCAACCAGAGGTTTAACGGTTCCAACGACACTAGCATACTGTTCCTTATCATACTGCTGGTAGCCCTTTTGCAGCAGGGCCAGTTCACTGATAGACTCATTGTCTGTATAGGTGCTTATCTCGTCAAGGACGCTCGTGTCCGAGGAATAATCGGCCATCCTCAGTCTGGAGATCGAAGCGCCTTCTGTTTCAGGATAATAATCGACGACCATCCTGTAAAATTTCTCCGCCTCTTTTTCATTTTCCTGGTTATGATATGTGTCGCCGATCCTGGTGAGCAGCATGTCAGCGCCCTCCTGCTGTCGCCCTATGTTTAAGGCCTTGAAAAGGTATTCCCTGGCGCCGTCGTAATCCTCCAGATAGAGGTAATTTTTTGCCCGAAGGAAAAGGTATTCAGGGTATTCCACAAATATTGCAGGATACAGGTCCAGTACCTCTTCAAGTATTTTTTCGGCATCTTCATACCGGCCGACGGCATGATAATAGTTGGCTGTCCAGAAATGTGCCTCCGTGAAATATTCTGAATCCGCGTATTGTTCCTCTATCACTTTAAAATCGGCCAGGGCCTTTTCATACTGTTTCAGCCTCATGAAGATCTTTCCCCTGGTAAGATACGCAAGAGGCATGAGTTCATTGACATCCTTGCGCGTTATTACCAGGCCAAGATATCCGAGGGCGAGGTATTCCTCTCCCTTGGAGGATTGGGCCTGGGCCATCTTGATGTATCCGGACGGGACAAGCACGGAGTCGGGGAAACTGTCAATAGCCTTTTCATAAGACGTTATGACCTCGCCCGGCGCCTCGTTGTCGCCATTCTGCCACAGACAATAATATAAATCGCCTCTCAGGAACATCATGTCTTCAACAAGGGATGAATCGGGCAATTCATTAAGGAACTGATCTATCAACAAAAGTCCTGCTTTATAATCCTTGATATCCATGGCCTGTTTTATACGTCCGTACAGGAACGCCTCCTCAGGGCTGAGTTTCTCCATCGCATGTGTCAGTTCCGTTGTCATAGGCATGGTGTTGTCAAGTCTGGGCGCTATCTTAACAGCGTCGTCTGCGGTATCGGCGGCCTTCGTATTTGCTCCCTGCCCTGCATCCGCATCGGGGGTTGCCGGGTTGTTTATACCGGAATCGGTGTCGTCAGACCGGGCAATATCCGTTTTTAACCCGTTCTCGCCTGCCATGGGCTCATCTGTTTCAATGCCCTTTTCTCCGGCTGCGTCTGTCCCCGATTCTATCACCCCATCGGGCGCAGGGATGCCGGCTGTTCCGGGCAATCCGTCTCCCTCAGCCGCTTTCGCTGTGACGGACGCGCCGGATGAAGATTCCTTTTTGCCGATCTTCATCCTCAAATAATTGCCCTTGTCCTCAATAATCGTCCCTTCGGGATGTTCACCCTCTACAAAGGACTCTATGATTGGGGTCTCACTCTTTGAAGCATGCGCATCATCCGGGATTTGGGCCGGTTGATCCATGATGTCAAGCACAAGCCTTCCCTCTGCAGACATCCTGAGCACGCTCACACGGATTAAAGGGGATTCAAGCTCAAGATACAATTCGGTTGCCTTGTCCTTAGTCCCGGATATAGCTGCGCCCTTCAACCTTTTAACGGGGCCGAATTTGGACTTCTTCATGTCGTTAGAGACATCAATAAGCCTCATTTTTACAATGGACGGTTCATCAAACGCCATCTTCCACGATGGGCTGCTGCCCACCTTCATGACCATCCTTGTGCCACTTTCTATGAATCCGAACCTGACATCCTGAAGCGATGTCTCATTTTTATAGGGCTTTATAACCCCGGCAGGATCTGTCTGGGTTTCTATTTCAATGTAGAGTAGTTTTTTATCCTCAATCCATGAGCTGTCAACCCTGGTAAAGGGACTTTGCAGGTTGACATCCAACCTGACGGCAACGGCATCAAGGGCTTCATTTAAATCGAACATGTCCCCTTCAGGGATATCCTTTTCAAATGCCCCTCCCTTAACCGTGTCATCAAATGTCAACAATATATGCGCCTCGCTAGCTGCATAAAGATTGTATGATGGCCTTTCTCTGAAAAAGACCATAATCCCGGCCCGGCCATTATCATCTACAGTCTTCACCTTCAAGACCTCATTTGAGGCCATGGCAACCTCAGAGAAAATCAGGCCCTTGATAAAAAGGCATATCATTAAAAAAAGATATCTTTTCAACCCTATCAAATTAATAACCATTTCCCCTGTCTTTCACATATTTTCCCTCCCATTAATTAGCACATCCCGTGCCATAAGATTATTTTTTGTTATAAATCAGGATGTTACCCTGAAAAATGTCGTCTTTGTCGCCCGCTCCGTATAGATTAATTGATTTCAGCCCAATATTTTGATACTAATATCGTCAATAATTTGGCGATTAAAGGACAATATGCGAGACCTGGGGGATTTCAGATCCATGGCCTGCCATATATTTATCTGCATTACAACTTTACCCTTCACCGCTTCCTCCCCCCATAATTTTCCAGTTTGAACCCTATGCCCCATGCCCTCCGAAGCTTTATCGAAGGAGGGTGCGCCTTGATTCAATGGCACCATATTTGCTTGATATTGCCGCATAGGAGAACACATATGAAACCTACAGATATCCTCATATTGAATTACAGCCTCTTTAAAAAAATGAAAGACCTGGCCGAAAAGCAGGAGAGCCTGATCTCTGAAGAGCAGATGGAAGAATTTAACATCCTTCTTGATCAGCGGGAACAGATCCGGACGGAAATCACCGCCAATATGCGGAAATATCACGATGAGACAAAAAGGACGCCATTTAAAAACCGTGATCAAGAGGTTAATAAAATTACAATGCAAATGGAAGATATAATCAGATCTATTCAGGATACCGATAAAAGAATAGAGGGGCTTATAATCTCAAAAAAGGATGCCTTCCAGGATGAGATAAAGAATATCCGGAGAGGCAAAACCGCCATAAGGAGCTATAGAGGAGCAAGACAGAAGATAAACAGGTTCATGGATAGAAAAGGTTGACAGGAAAATATGCCTTTAAAATAATGTTAATTGCCATTATCTCGAAAATGTGTTTAAAT
>JAFGIC010000151.1 GCA_016929815.1 Deltaproteobacteria bacterium | reverse complement strand
TTTTATCAACAAATTTTCATCTGTCAAAAGTTATACCAGACGTTCATCGGTCTATTTCAGGGATAGAGACCTTTATATCCCGTACCCCATACAAAACAATCTTCGATTTCTGGATACCGGCGTCGCTAAAATAGCCCTTGAGGAAATGATTGAGCAAGGGCAAGTTGAACCAGATACCATGAAAGGGTGGCTGAAAAAAACCTTCGGCTCCACACTTTGCAACCTCTTCTTTTACCCCTTTCACAGTTTATACACGGCAGGGCTATACGAACACATCGCTCCGCAAGATGCCTTTAAATCTCCTGTTGACCTCTCTCTCGTAAGAAAAGGGGCTTTTGGAGAATCAAGCGCGGCAGGATATAACTCCTCTTTTATTTATCCTGAAAATGGTCTAAACGCCCTTGCCCGTCGTATTGCCGAAAAGTGTGACGTACAATACGGAAAACAGGTTAAAACAATCGATATACAAAATAAAACAATCTCTTTCTATGACGGCAGTACGATATCATATGATAGTATCATCTCAACACTGCCGTTAAATGACGTGATCGGGCTCTGCGGCTTGCATCTCGATTGCAGGAATGACCCCTACTCTTCTGTTCTTGTCTTGAATATTGGTGCAAATCGAGGAAATAATTGTCCAGATCATCACTGGCTATATAATATAAACACCATTTCAGGTTTTCATCGTGTTGGTTTCTACAGTAATGTTGACAGATCCTTTCTCCCAGTTTCTTCCCACAAGAACAATGATAGAGTAAGCATCTATGTTGAACGCGCGTATCCTGGGGGACAAAAAGCGTCGCACAAAGAGATTGCTCAGTATATTGACGATGTAACCAAAGAATTGCAGGACTGGGGTTTTGTCAATGACACCGAAGTCACGGATTTCACCTGGATTGATGTCGCATATACATGGTCCTGGCCCGGTTCAAGATGGAAAGAAAAGGCTTTGCGTGAACTTAAAAAAAACGACATATATCAGGTAGGCAGGTATGCCCGTTGGGAGTTCCAGGGAATCTCCGATTCCATCAGGGAAGGCCTACTTGCGGCATCATCGATGACTGAATTTAACCTGGCATGAAATCATTTCAAACCGGTTCATGATGACCAACAAAAACAAGACCGTAGCAATCGTTGTCACATATAACCGAAAAGAACTCTTATATAAGTGTCTCAGGGCGCTTTTCAATCAGAGTGCCGCATGCGATATTGTGCTTGTGGACAACGCGTCAACCGACGGAACCCAAGATTATCTGCGTGAACAAGGCCTTTTTGATGATAAACCCCCTATTCATTATTTACGTCTTGAGGAAAATATCGGTGGCGCCGGAGGGTTTCATGAAGGTCTGAAATTCGTTATGTCACGGAGTTGGCAATGGTACTGGCTTATGGATGATGATGCGGAACCGGAACAGGATGCGCTGATGAACCTATTAAAGAATGCCGATGAAATTCGCACAATATATGGTTCAACGGCTTTGGGAAAAGGCAAAGAAGAGAGGCGTTTATGCTGGCCCCCTTATGTCATTGGCAGGAACAAAAATGAATTTATTGAAAACTATGAATTACTGCAGGAATTTGAAGATGTGTCAGCAATACCCTTTTTAGGTTTTTTTATCCACGCTGAAATGGTGCGGCAAATCGGACTGCCTGACTCAGATCTTTTCATTTACAGTGATGATCAGGAATACTGTGAAAGGGCGAAAAATTTCGGAGCTAAGATTGTTTTGGTAAAAAAAAGTATTATCAAACACCCTCTTCCAAAATCCGGAGTTACTTACAGATTAATGAATATTAGAATCGTTTACCGCAGTTTACCACCCTGGAGGATCTATTACTATGTCCGGAATAAAATTCTCGTTGGCAGACAATATTACGGTTTTCGATTATGGAGTCAAACCATGCCGGGGATTTTGTTCAGGGCCTTTATCGCTCTTTTTCGTGAAAATCACAGGCTGAAAATCCTGTGTGCCTATGCATTGGCGATTAAAGACGGTTTTTCTAATATTAAGGGAAAGAGATTTTTGCCTTTATGAGTCAATTATAACTGTCTGTTGCCTGCGAAAAAATTGATGCAGGTAGGACATATTTTTCATACTACTCCTCTTTTCTTAAAACCTTCCACTGTTTCCAAATAAAACTTCTCCTGCATTTCCGCAATTTTATCCCAATTAAATTCTTTACCTTTCTCGAAAGCTCCTCTGGACAGATGTGACCGGAGATCGACATCCGCGATCATTTTGCCTATAGCCTTTGCTAATTCGTAAGGGTTCTCCGGAGATACTAAAAGGCCATTTACTTCATGTTGGACAAGTCCATCAAAGGCTGGGATGGAGGACGCTATAACGGGTTTGCCAAGGGCAAAGGCCTCATACAGGACCAGCGGTGACCCTTCCATTCGAGACGGCATGCACAGAAAAGCCGCCTTTCTAATTGCCGACATGGCCCCGGCATGATCGAGCCGTCCTAATATGAAGATATTATCGGCGCCAGCGGAATTTATAAGGGTCCGGATCTTCTTCTGATCACCCCCTCCTATGATATACAGGGGCATTGAGGGCGGGTCCAAAGGCAGCCTTGACCAGGCATTGATAAGCGTATCCAATCCCTTGTGCCATACATCAAGGCGACCAATGAAGAGCACATATTCTTCGGTCGCAGGCAAAAGGTTATCGGGGATCTCCGCGCCCTGGCCAATAACCAGGACGCGATCCGCCCTTTTAACCGATGGACGCAGATGTTCAGAAACGACAATCACCGATCTTCTGCGGGGAAGCAGAAGGTACTCGCTGACCATGGAGAGTATGCCGTATAACCCACGGTAACGAAGGGCATTAAGGCCGTGAGTGCCATGTAAAATAGTTACTAAGGGCCGGCATGAAAAACGTGAAAATATGGGGGCATAATATGAAAATTCTTCCACCACGAGGTCATAGGGTTTCGGGTCGATTTTTCTACTTTCTTGCATAAACTTGACGCGGCTCTCAACGTAGGCTTTGGCCTTATCAAAAAAGCGGACCTTAAACGGATTATCCTGGGGTTTGGCATTTGGGAATCCCCCGCAAAGAACAGTGATGTCATGATGGTGTGCGAGAATATTGTTAATTGCCCATGCCCTGCCGGCCCCTCCTCCTCCGCACCAGGGATTATCAGGATGGTCATATATCAACTGGAGGATCCGCAGCCTATCGCGTTTATTTAAATCCATATTGCCTTTATGTTGCATTAAGGATTATCGTCTCCATCCCGTCTTTCTATTATTCCGTCTTTTAATCCGTTTATCCTTGATTTCCAGAAATAGTATAGCCAGGCCCCGTATTCGGACATGACCCAACGGATCTGTCTCCCGTCTTTCCACCAGCCCCGCGGGGAGTAAGGGTCCTTTTGGGCCGCAACAACTTTAAGCTTAAACCTGCCTGCAAAGAGGTTTTTCCATATGGATAGCGCCCGTCCCGTGTGAGATTTGCTCGTTGCAATGATGATACTATCTATTCCTGCCTTAATCAGTTCCCCACCCACAGCCTGAGCCTCGCTGATGGTATCATAGGCGTCTTCCACGCTGATGGCTATTATATCACTTCTTCGCACTCCCAATAACTCAAGTATGCGAAACCTTTCTTCATACCATGGACAACAGTGTTTTAGTCCCCGTCTTTCAAGTTCTCTCAAGGCATCGGTCTTTCTGTTGCCGTTAATCACGATCTTTTCCGCAAACCCTTTCCTATAAAGGCTTGCGGCTTCCTCAAGGCGCGGGTGATATTCCACTCCTGTATTTAGGACAACTACGGCATCAGAATGTACCGGTTTTTCATCCACAACAAGAAAATTTCCAAGAGAAGCAAGAATCCCCCCCGAGAAGACATACAATAGAATGACTATACAGATGATGCTTAATGCTGCTATGTATCGTGATTTTCTCTTTATCATCCCTTAGAACAATCTATTAGGATTATAAATCATCCATTGTGCAGGCGTATTGTTTTGACAAGGCTTTTCAGAGATCGTAGAGCCCTTCTGATTTCATCAATATCCTTCATGTGTAAAATAGTCTGAAGGATAAATTTCGGTCTGAAATAGAATTCTCTGTACGCGCGGGCAAGGATATGATCAAGATCCCCTCGTTCCATATCAATTGTTTTTACAACCGGGCCATAGGTCATATCAAATTCTTTAAAGCTCTTTGCCAAAAGCAGATCATTATCCCGTGCGTATTCATATAGTGAAGTCCCCGGATAGCACATATTAATTGAAAATTGCACCTGATCAGGGGAGAGCTTTTTCGCAAACTTGATGGTCTGCTCTACCGTTTCCCGTGTATCGTAAGGAAAGCCGAACATAAAACCGCCAAGTGCCTGGATGCCGCTCCTTTTTACCAGTTTAAATCCTTCCTCTATCTGCTTTAAGGTTAACCCCTTTCTGATCTTATCAAGCACCTCCTGAGACCCACTCTCTACGCCAAGCCTGATCATCTTACAGCCTGATCTTTTCATCTCCATGAGCATTTCATCGTCTAAATTGTCCACACGGCCGTTACAGGTCCAGATAAGATCTAATTTTCCTTTTTTAATCCTCCGGCAAAAGTCTATTACCCTGTCTCTTTTGGTAGTGAAGGTCCCATCATCTATATTAATTTCTCTTAGTCCATATTGATCGATCAGGTGATGAATTTCCGAAAACACATTATCCAGACTACGAAAACGTTGCCGGTGCCCGTACATGCTCTGGGGCCACAGGCAAAATGAGCAGTGGTAAGGGCAGCCCCTTGAAGTCATCATATTCATAAAGGGCTGCCGGGAATACCATGCCTCCAGATACCACTTCCAGGGAATGGTATCCCGATCAGGGAAAGGGACTGAGTCCAGGTCCTCACACATCTCGCCATCACCGTTATCCACGATCTTTTCATCGACACGGAATGTAATTCCCTTGACCTTCTTGAGGTCACCCAGGCTTGATACCACTTCGGCAATTTTAGTGTCAAATTCATGTCGTACAACAATATCAATTGCCGGGCAGTCTTCCAATACCTTCTTATGAAAATATGTGGCATGGGGACCACCGACCATGATCCTGGCGCCAGTAGCCTCTTTCAAGGCTGACAGGCTTTTATAATCGGCCTCTATTGAAGGAGTCGTCGTCTCCATGAATATGACATCAGGTTCTCTAATCTTGGCTGCCTGGATAGTCCGCGCCATATTCAGGTCCTGAATCACGGAATCGACATATGAGACATCGTGGCCTGCTTCTTTCAGTTGTGCCGTGCTGTAGGCCAAAAAAATGGGATACTGAAGGAACTTATCGCTCCTGTGCTTTATTATACGGTTCTGGGATCTGGTACCGAAACCCTTGCCGGGCCATGGCGGATTTATTATTAAAACACGCATTATCTCACATCCATATACTTCCCGCAGAAGGCCCCCGCCGTCTGCATAGCCAAACCAATAAACAGGAGCATTAGAATAAGCGGCATTTTCTTATCATTAAGACCATTTTTTATGACATTTTTTGTGGACCAGTATCGTAATCTAAAAAAATCTTTTTTTTCTTTTACTTTTTGGGAAAAGATATAACTGCTCACACCTCTTCGGAACTGCCATTTTAAAAAATCCTTCAAAGAATCACGTGCCTCGTGATACATTATTACATCCGGACAATATTTAATTGTATGACCCGATTGCATTAAAGAATATGCCAGATAGCTGTCTTCGCCTCCCGCGTATGGAAATGTCTCGTCAAATCCCCCCGCACTTTCGAAGGCATCTTTTTTAATTGCGCAATTACATGAGCTCAAACTATTTGTAAAACCATTTCCATCGACTCTCCAGATCTTATCAAAACCGACAGAGCCGCCGGCTGGAAATCCCAGGGCGGAAATTGAATCGCCGAGTGAGTTGGAAGGATTCAGGATGACTTTTCCAATCAGGGCGTCAGCTTCATCATTGATGAAATGGCGGTGAATATTTTCAAGCCAGTCCAGGTCAGCCCTGCAATCACTATCTGTAAAAGCAAGGATCTCTCCATTAGCCTTTCCAGAGCCGATATTACGACAGAACGCCGGCCCCCTGTTCTTCTCTAAATTAATCAGTTGAAAGTCATATCTTTGAGCTACCACAGAAGTATGATCGGTGGAACAGTCGTCCACAATAATTATTTCAAAACCCCTATAACTTTGAACTGTTAAAGAATCCAGTAATGAGGACAGACTTTTTTGGGCATTATAGGCTGGAATAATAACAGAAATAAGCATATTTCTAATCTATCCTGTTTCCTTCACTCCTTTCAAATCTCATCTGGCTGATCTGCTCGGAAATAAGGCCCATTAGAAAAACAATTATGGATGTCGTGAAAAGGAGCGCGCTCATGTTTGTAAATCTGGCGGATGTAAAATAGGTGTATATATAGTAGGACAAACCTATAAGAAATATAAAAAAGCTTACCGGAAGAAAGATTCGGAAAGGGGAATACAGGGCGCATATCTTTGTTATAATCATAAAAAATCTTATACCGTCTCGAAAAGGGCTGATATCGCTGGTGCCATTTTCCCTCTTATTGATACTAATGGGGATGTATTTTAAACTTTTTCCGCTCCTTAACACTCCCAGCGTCATCGTGGTAGGATAGGAGTAGGTATTGGGAAGAAGATATAACAGGTTATGCGCAATCTCCGCTTTGACGGCCCTGAATCCGGAGGTAAGGTCCTTAATACTAAATTTGGCCACATAACCTGCCAGCCTGTTTAGAACCCTGTTTCCAAAACCGCGAAACAAGGAAACCTGGTTGCCTTTAGACCTCGCGCCTACAACCATATCATAGTCAGGCAAATATTCGAGCATCTTTACGATATCTTCGGGATTATGCTGTCCATCACCGTCCATGAATACCAGGATCTCACCGGAAGCTATCCTGATTCCGCTCTTTATTGCAGCCCCATTTCCAATATTATATGGGTGACTATATACAATTGCGCCGGCTTCCTTTGCCACTGAAACAGTATTGTCCGTTGATCCGTCATTAATTACTATGATTTCAAAGTCCGGATACAGGGCTGAAATCTCATCAATTATTTTTCCTAATACCTGCGCTTCATTGTGAGCGGGGATAATAACTGAGACTCCGGTATCGATCATTTTTCAGGTATCCTCTTTTTAAACTTTCAGATATTCGATAAATTAATTAATCCGCCTTTACTTTTAGTTGCCGACTTGAATTCGGTCATGGTAATTAATGGTGTTCCTGGAAAGGGAACCAGAGATCGATAAGAGGGTACTAAAAATGACTGGGAGAATCAAGGCAAATTACC
>JAFGIC010000018.1 GCA_016929815.1 Deltaproteobacteria bacterium | reverse complement strand
TTCTTGAGCCTGACCCATGTGCCTTCCCAAAGTTTGATGTGGGTCACGTCTTTCATCAGGTCGTTTATGAGGGCATTGTCCTTTATCCTCGTTTCTCTGTTGATCCTGATATAGTTGTCAATATCGGACGCTGCTGAATCAATTTCATCAAAAAAATAGGGTAGCACGTTTTTAAGAAATGAATCGGTAATATTCATGTTGTCGTTTTCAAACTGTTTTCTTTTGACATGGCAGGAAAAAGCCGTATTTATTGTGTTCTCAGCCTTGTCTTTGGCCCACAGGCTTATCGAAGGGTTGTCTGTTATATTGTAGGGTACAGCAAAGTATGCCGTGTAATTTTCATTTTTCGGATCATCCGATGCAGGGTATCCCCTGAAAAAAATCTCATTCACGTAAACCCCGCTTTCAATGGTGTCCAAAGACGCCCTGTAAACGACAAGACCCGCTCCGCCCTGGTTCACATAGTGGATCTGGCTTAAGGGCCTCATTGTCGGAGGCATGGTGTCAACGACAAGGCTGTGAGTCAATACCGTTGTATTGCCGTCGCCGCCGTTTTTCCTTGAGTAATCCCATGCCTGGATGCGGATATCCATTGATCCCTGTGCGAGGCGAAGGGTCTGAGGGTCTATTGTAAATTCCGTTTCATAATCATGGGTCCCTCTCGCGTTGAAAAACCCATGGAAAGGGAAGGTTTCATCCAGGACGGTCTCTTCCTTTCCGCCGTGGGTATAGGAGACCCGGATAGCCCTGATGCCTCTTTCAGGGTCAACTGCTTTCACGACGAACTCCTGTTTTTTTGATATGAATTCAGGCAGCGGCTCAATGGTCAATCGCGGTGATTCACCCTCAAAAATGATCATGAAAAACCACACGAACAGTCCCAGTATAAATACAATGGGTATAAGAGAAAGATAATAAACAGTTTTTTTATTTTTCATCATGGCTCTCTGTGCCCTTGTGAATGTTATTTTTCAATCCCGGTAATATTAAAAAATCATTTTATTGCATATTCCGGCTATAATTGTCAAATCTCATTTAATCTCTCTGCCGATGGCCCTTACCCTTGCCGTTATCTCTTTACAGTCAAGGGTAAGAAACATTCTGTCTTTCATGAGTATTCTGCCGTTGACAACCACGTCCTTTACATCGCTGCCGCTTGCAGAATATACAAGGGAGGAAACAGGGTTGTATAAAGGCGTCATGTTGGGGCTTCGCGTATCGACTACTATTATATCCGCCTTTTTACCCCTTTCGATTGTGCCCGTTTGATCCCCGAGGCCCATAACCCCGGCGCCCCATATGGTGGCCATTCTGAGGACAGTCCCTGCCTTTAAATTTGACGGATCTGATGTGAAGACCTTTCCAAGCTTTGCAGCGGTGTCCATCTCCTTAAAGAGGTCAAGGTTGTTGTTTGAGGCGCAACCGTCAGTGCCTATACCGGGTTTTATTCCCGCATCTATCATGTCTGTTACCCTTGCAACGCCTGACGACAGTTTCATGTTGCTTTCAGGCGAGTGGACTACTTTGACACCTTTTCGGGAGAGAAGGGTTATCTCCTCATCGTCCAAGTGAACCGAGTGGGCGGCGATAAGATTTTTATTAAGCAACCCCAGATCGTTCAAGTGCAGTGCCGGGCGTTTCCCTGTCCTGTTGATTATCTTATCAACCTCCTTCCTGGTCTCTGAAAGATGCGTCTGCATGGGAACAGAGTATTCCATGGAGATTTCCATTGCCCTTGCAAGGGTTTTATCGGAGCATGTTACAGGACTGTGACAAAAGAGGCCGGGCGTAATGAGGCCGGAGAAATGAAGATGTTTTTCTATAAACTCCTTCCCGATCCTTAGATTTTCCTTGGGGTCGGTTACGCCGGGGGCAGGAAAGTCTATGACTCCCTGGCCAAGGATGGCCCTCATCCCTGACTCATGAACGGCCCTGAAGGACTCATCCTCATAAAAATAACCGTCAATTAATGATGTTGTTCCAGATGCGATCATCTCAAGACAGCCCAGAAGCGCGCCCCAATAGACATTTTCCGGTGTGGCATGGGCTGCCTCCGCCGGGAATATCCTTTTATAAAGCCATTCATTCAGGGAGAGATCATCTGCATAGCCCCGAAAGATGGTCATTGCCGTGTGGCAATGCCCGTTAACAAGTCCGGGCATGACAATGCATTTATCCGCATTAATTATTTCAGTCCCCTCATCAGAGGGTGAAATGCCGGCAGGTCTTATGTCGAGGACCCTGTCTCCTTTGATATGGACGCTTGCATTTTCAATCGGGGCCTCCCCATCGACCATTGTGAGAAGCGTTCCGCCCTTGATGATGATGTCGGGGGTTTCATACTTGGAATTATTTACCGGTTTTTCAGTGTTGATCGGCATAATGGATTTTATTATATCCATAACGGACATAAATGCAACCTGACTCAACGGGCAGTCCTTTATCAGTCTGATATCTATCCGGATGATGTTATAAGGCTGATACCTGGTAAAAAGAAAAGCAATGATTACGATTCGGACAACTTTTATGCAAGGTCTGCCGTCAAGATGAGAAAATGGGAGCAGGAGCATATACTTGTTGTTTCCGAGGGGCCTTCCATGCAACCTGCGGCCCACTTGGCCTAATTATTATAAAAACTCCGGCATATTAGCATCATATCTTATCCAAATAAACCCTTGACACAATACTTTTATTTTGCTACATCCTCATGCCATTGTGGCTTAATACCGGTTTTGTATTTCCCGTAAGTACAATCCTGTTTCAAATGCTGCAAACGGAGAAGAGAAAAAGGCATTCAAATGGACAGAAAATCTGTTTGATAACAACAGAAAATAAATTAACCATTTATTAAGGGAGGCAAAATATGTTCGAAAATAAGGCTTACTGGGCAAAGGCCCTACCGGTAGTGATTTTAGGCATCTTCCTTTTTTATTTCTATTCCGGCCTTCAGAATGATCACTTGAATGTCCTGTTAGCATATTATTTACCTCAGGGCTGGACATCATTAACCATAACAAATCCGGTAACATGGGCTACGATTGTGGTAATTCCTGCAACGGTCCTTATAGGCGCGTTGATGATCAAATACAGCGTTACCAAGGTCATAGTCCCATCCGCCGTTATCCTTGCCCTGTCGTGTGTAGGACTCGCATTCTCCAATTTGAATGTAATTATGTTCAGCGTATTCCTGTTCCTGATCCGGTTTTTCGTGGTCCCCCTTCAAATGGGCGGAATGATGCTCTGCACCAACTGGTTTATTAATCTCCGCGGCCGCGCCCTTGGTTTTGTCACCATGGGTTGTCCCCTTTTTACGGCTACGGGTATTGTCTCTATGTCTTACGGGGTCAAAACCATCGGTTTTACCATGACATACATCATAGTGGGCTTTGCCGTGCTGTTGCTTGGGATACTGGTAGCGATTTTTGTAAAATCGAAACCTGAAGATGTTGGCCTTTATCCTGATGGCGCCGACTCAAGACCAGTTTCCACCACAGGAGAAATTAAATCCTTACCGTTCAAGGTGGTATTTTCCGATAGCGGTTCCTGGCTGCTGGTCATCTCTTATGGTCTTTTGCAAGCCTGTATTGTTGCCATGATGGCCTTTTATGTTACCAGACTGGATGCGGTCGGAACCGATCCGAAAATATATTATTTCTGGCTTTCAGCAGCCGCAATCGGAGGCATCCCTATCAGCTACCTCCTGGGGGAGGTAGATGATAGATTCGGCACCATAACGGCTTCCTATGTTCTATGTGCCACGTTCCTGATGGCTCTGGCGGCCCTTCTGTTTATGACGGCCAATAATATCCCGCTTATTATCCTTGCTGCGCTCGGTCTTGCCGGTGTTATGGGAGGCACGCCCACTCTGCATCCCTCCATAACTGCGTATGTATGGGGAAGGGATAGATACCAGGCAGCCAATAGATGGATCATGGCTATTCAGGCAATCATGATGGCACTCTCCCTCCCCTTTATGTCGATTATTTTTGATATAACCGGGACACTGAACCTTGCATACGAGATCATGATGGGATTTGTCTTTATTGCTGTTATCTGTCTGTTTATCTTAGGCAGGAAACCCGACTACGACCGTAGTCAGGAAGCCTAGGAGACCAATACAATCGCCTGATCAGTCAGTCTCCATCCGAAAGACCGATTTTCGGATTCAAGCCTTCAGCCGTCAGTCCTGCCGAGGCAGGACTGACGGCTTTCAGTTCCATCCATAAACGCCTTATTTATGGATGGGCACTAATTAATGTGGCCCGGTTTTTTTCTGTATTCCTTTGATGAGCCGGATGGTTCCAGGACGTAGGGGAGGAGATCATCCTTGTTTTGTTTTTCCCTCTTGACCCGACAGAGATTGCTGTAATAGCCGTAATGCTGTATTCCCGCCTTTACCGTGTCCGGGCCTTTCAGTCTTGACATACACGTTGTTTTTCCTCTTTCTCTCTTTATACCCATGACAAACCTAATCGCAATTAGCCTTAATGTATATGTTGTTATCAATCTGATTTATCTTGACAAGTCCGGGTGATCTGGTAGGAAATGCATTGAAAAATGCAGGTAATACGATGACAAGGCCGGGCCTGAAAATTTCAATATTTCAATTTCGTTAAAAAGGAGGATTTCTTCGCGAAATGGCGATTATTGCGCCCTTCAGGGGCTTGACATATAACTTTAAGAAACTGGGAGAAATATCGAGGCTGACAGCGCCTCCCTACGATGTGATAAATGAGAGGGAACAGGAGGAATATCATAACGCCCATCCGAATAATGTCATAAGGCTGATACTCGGGAAAAAGAAAAGCGGTGATTCCGATTCGGACAATCGTTACACAAGGTCCGCGCTGGAGATGAAGAAATGGGAACAGGAAGGCATCCTTGTCAGGTCTGAAAGGCCTGCCATGTATATTACGGCACAGGATTATGATCCGGGCGACGGAAAGGGGAGGAGGACAAGGTGGGGCCTTATAACACTTGTTCGCATAGAGGAGGAGGACTCACGCGTAATATTACCCCATGAAAAGACCTTTTCAGCACACAAGGATGACAGGCTTAAGCTCATGAGGGCCTGCAGCGCCCAGCTGAGCCAGGTATTCGGCCTCTACGACGGTTCCGACAGCATCATATCAGGCTGCATTGAGGAGGCGGGCCGCGCAGAGCCTGACGTTTCCTTTGATTTCAAGGACGGCACAAGTCACAGGATGTGGATCATTGAGGACCGGGGATTCTTTAAAAAGGTCACTGATTCCATGAAAGATAAATTAATCTTTATCGCTGACGGCCATCACCGCTATGAGACATCGAGGAATTTCAGGAACCTGATGAGGGAAAAGTACGGTAAGGGCAACGGAGACAAGGCCTACGATTATGTCGTCATGTATCTGGCGGATATGAACGACAAAGGACTTACCATCCTCCCCACTCATCGGCTCATCAAGGAATACAAGGCATTTAACAAGGATGAATTTTTAAAAAAGGCGGGCGAGTATTTTGCCATAGAAGAAATGCCCGTTCCTGAAGGGGCAGGCTGGGACAGGTTTCTTGAGTTCGGAAGAGTCCTTGAAGAAAGGGGGCGCGATAATTCGGCTATCGGGTTTTATTGCCATAAATCCGACAGGTGTCATATCCTGTCGCTCCTTCCCGGGGCCATGGACGGCGAGGAGGAATCGCTTCAGCCGTCCCTCATGAAGCTTGATGTTATTGTCCTGACCAGGCTGATACTTAATAACTGTCTGGGGTTCACCAAGGAAGATCTGGATAACGATAAACTTATCAGATATGTCAGCAACATGGCTCATTCATTCGAGCTTGTGGAATC
>JAFGIC010000017.1 GCA_016929815.1 Deltaproteobacteria bacterium | reverse complement strand
ATTTATATTTGGTGAGGATGTTTCATTGGATACAAAAATGTCCCTTATAAAAGAGCTGCAGGATTTTTTTGACAAAGTCTGATCTATCCTAAATCTTTTGCCGACTTATCAAAATGTTTAAATTCACGCATTTTATATGAAAAGATTCCAATCAAACGCGGTACCCCTTTCTCCGATTGTACATTTATAGCCGCCTTCACAGATATTTATCCATAAGAAATATCGCATGGCAACAGCCCGATATCCATAAAAGGCATTAAAGTTTTGGGGCGTGGCTGTCGATATATATCTTGGATTGCGGCAGATAAAAGGTGCGCTTTCCTGGTCTTGAAATCGGATTTTAAAACAGGCCCTTGCTCCAAAATCCGAGCCAAAAGGTGCGTACCTTCACTTTTGAGCGATAGCAATAATATTAATACAAACGGAAGTTGAGAATGGAAAAACTGCAAAAGTTGATAGATGTCATATCGGGTAATTCCTATCACGCCAATTACGCGATTGCTAAATCAACAACCACATGCATCATATGCGGTAAACCATCTCGGGTCTTCAGAGACAGATCCGCAAGGCTGGAATACGATATATCCGCGATGTGCCAATTGTGCCAGGACAAATACCTCAGGAATAACGGGGACTGATACCGATCATTAGGCCTTTGGCCCCTTTGGCAAAACCATCACTCCATTTTTAAAGACACTAAAAGGCTGAAGGCATTCACCATGCCTTATGCTATTTGCCGGGCGTGGCAATGCCTGAACCCGGCATAGGTCCAGGCCCCTGTCCCTGCATGGCTTGCATTCTTTGCGCCCTCTCCATCATTGCTTCCATGGCCAGTTTCATGGCCTTAGGAAACTTTTCCACTGCTTCCTTTATGGTAGTCGCCTTTAACTGGGCCTGAAGCGGTACCGGTCCCTGGGGCGACATGAGCTGGCTTTGCCCCATGAACTTTTTATCACGGCTTTTATCTTCTGTTCCATCTACTTTTACGGGTACCAGATACCTAATCGCCCCTACTTTGAGGTCTATTATTGACTCTTCACGATACAGATCATCTATGTTCATTGTGAAATCAATCTGCTGTTGATCATTCATTGGATTCTCCCCTCGGTTAAACTTTTGCGATATTGAATTGCAATAGAAGACTTAAAACCTACTTTATGGGAGATGTCAATCCTTAATTAACTTGATACACGGCATCGAAATGTTTTTTCAGGGTATGGCTGTCTCAGAAGGGTGTTATCAATAAATATTATCCGCACTCAATGATATTATAAGACCTCTATCACTATTTCGGATAGCTCTTTTACCGGGAGCC
This sequence comes from Deltaproteobacteria bacterium, assembly GCA_016929815.1. GTDB lineage: Bacteria > Desulfobacterota > DSM-4660 > Desulfatiglandales > HGW-15 > JAFGIC01. The sequence goes on along the minus strand of JAFGIC010000017.1, from coordinate 5,603 downwards.
CTTCTTCCGTGGCGGGATCTTCAAAATTCATAACACAAAAAGGACAGCTCGTTACGAGCGCTTCAGCCCCCTTTTGAATCGCCTCCAGCACCCTCTTTTCACTATTTCTTTGCCCCGAAATCTCGGCCTCATAAAACATCCTTCCGCCACCCCCTTCGCAGCAAAGGGAAAGCTTTCTCGATTCCGAAAATTCGAGTAGCTCAAGACCTTTTATGGCCCTGAGAATTTCCCTCGGTTCATCGAAAACATTGTTTTGCTTCCCAAGGAAACAGGGATCATGATAGATCACCTTCCCGTTATAGGACCCATTGAAGGCAATGGAGCCCGCATCTATCATGGCAGCCAATACTTCAGTATAATGAGATACCTTAAATCCGTGATTGCCGTATTCCCTTTTCAGGGCATTCATGCAGTGGGGCGACAGGGTGATTATCTCACGCACCCCGTATCTTTCAAAAACGGCGACATTCTCTTCCAAAAGCTCTTCAAAAAGACCTGACTCCCCTATCCTTCGTATCTCGTTTCCGCAACAGGCCTCCTCATTCCCAAGGATGCCGAACTCCATACCGGCCCTGTTTAGTATCCTCGCCACATTTACCGGTATGACCATACATCGCGGATCATAGGCCTGGATACAGCACGTGAAAAGCAGTCTTTTTGATTCTGTCTCGCTTATATGGGGAACCTCAATATCGAGATCATTCAACCAGTCACCCCTTTTGGTGCGTGGACGACCCCACGGATTTTTTTGCAGGAAGGTGTTCTCAAGGGCCTTTTGGAGCGACAAAGGAATTCTTCCCTCTTCAACAAGGGCGGATCTTATACCAATAATCACCTCCGATGGCTTTACATCCCTGGGACAATCCAAGGTGCAGGCGCCACATGAAGTGCAGTACCAGGGAAGTAATTGATCTATTTCCCGGTGCAGGTGCCTCTTCCTTACCAGCATACGTATATTGAAAGGGCTTATCCCTGCTTCAGGACAGCCCCCTGTGCACATTCCGCACTGTATGCACATGAACTCTCTACCTTGGTTCCGGTTGACTATGATATTCCCTCCTCAGATGCGGATTCAAAATCTTGAACCTTGTCAAACTCAAACCTACTGTTGCGACTACAGGGTCAACCCACCTTTAATACAAGCGCGGCGCCCGTATCTCCTGCTGCACACCCGGCCCATAGACCATAGCCCCCTCCGACTAAAACCAGTTCCTCCAATAACTCGGCAATAAGTCTTCCGGCCGTGGGCCCCTGGGGGTGTCCATAGATCAATGAACTCCCATAGTTATTCATCCACATCACATCAAAGCCCATCTTCTTGGCCATATTGATATCGTTCACAGCAAAAGGATTATGGGTCTTTATCGCCTTCATTTCCTCAATCTTCAGGCCGGCGTTTTTGAGGGCCATTTCCGCTGCCGGCACAGGGGCCGCAGCCATATAACCCCTTTTCGCCCTGGCAAAACCGTAGGATATAACCTGGATCTCCGTCTTGGGATCTGCGCTTAGCTCCCTGGCTTTCTCCCGGGTGGTAACTATAAAACCGCAGTTCCCATCCGCCGGATAGGTCTGAGATCCGAATGTCAGGACTCCCCCGGATTCAAGCGGTTTGAGTCTTGCCAGCCCTTCCGCCGTTGTGGGAGTCACCCCCTCATCCTCTTCCACCATAACGCTCTTTTTTCTTGAAACCCTTACTTCAACCGGAAACATATACCTTTTCTGAAAGCCCCTGTCATTAGTTAGGGCATCCTGGTACTGCTCATATCGCTTCAACGTTACCGCATCGCATTCTTCCCTTGTGATCCCGACATCCGCTGCAACCTTTTCAGCCGTCTGGATCATTTTTAGACCTCCCCACGGATCCTTATTGAAATTGTCCATCATCCAGTTTTCCGACTCCACTTCCCCGCCCGGACCCATTGGCTGCGGCCAAACCGTGTGGGGACCGTTTGAACATCTGTCCGACATCAGTGCAAAGGCGGTTTCATAGGCGCCTATTTCAATATTCACGGCAGAAAGATGGATACAGGTCGTTGAAGTAGTACAGGCCTGGTTTACCATCAGCCCGGGCAGATCTTTCTTCCCGTCCACTAACATGGCTGCGGCCCAGTTGTGGCTGTAAAACATGCGGGGTTGCGCCACTGTTATCCCATAGTAGAGATAGTCGATAACAGTAGGGTCCAAATCCCTGCTCGTAAACCAGCGATTAGCCGTAGAGGCGCCTAAAACGATGGCGTTCTCATTGGCCATCTTCCCCTGCCACCGGCAAAAGGGACTTGAATAATAACCTCCGTAGGGTATATACGCTTTGGTCAACATATCGTTTTCCTCCTTCTTCTGTTTTCTTTAAACTAGTGTACAACGTATATTAACATAGGAAAATTTTGAATTCTATCCGATTAGATCTATAAAAACAAACCGTATCTTATTTTTACTATGACTTGACAACTGAAACTCAAAGATCTACATTGCCAATCAGTAATATAATAAGGGCCATGCAATGAAAGATTTCATAAAAGTGATGAAGTCACTCTCCGACCCGAATCGTATAAAGATATTAAAGATGCTGCAGCAAAGGAAGCTGTGTGTCTGTGAGCTGCAGTCCGCTCTGAAGGTTGCACAACCTACTGTGTCCAAACATTTAAAGATGCTTGAAGATGCCGGCTTAGTGACATCTGAAAAGGACGGTCTCTGGGTAAACTACCGGCTTGCGGAAGGGGATAAGAATCCCTATGCCGCCAGTATGCTGGGTAATCTGAGGCACTGGATTGACGACTACCGGGAAATAAGGGACCTTGTTGAAAAGCTCCCCTCCATCCGGCGAGAGGACATATGCAAGCGGTAATATTTTCAACATTAATATATTGCCAGGCAGTTATTTGGATAAGGATAATGTGAGAGGAAGATAGAAGAGAAAACATTATGTCTGAATACCGCGGCAGAAGATCAACCCGGGAGGGCAGATCCATTACACTGATAGGGGCCTTAATCAATGCCATTTTGATTTTTCTCAAACTTCTGGCCGGCATATACGGAATGAGTCAAGCGCTTATAGCGGACGCTGTCCACTCTATTTCCGATCTCTTTACAGACGCTATTGTGCTGCTTGGTCTGAAGATCGGGCGAAAGGAACCGGATGAAGGGCACCCCTTTGGCCACGCCCGCATCGAAACCCTTGCTTCCGCGATCGTAGGGTTTGCCCTGATCACTACCGCCTTATACCTCGGGATAAGGTCGGTCGTGAATATATATTCTCACACAGAATATCATCCCAGGAATCTTGCCCTGATCGTGGCCGCCGTATCCGTAGTATCCAAAGAGGCCCTTTACCGGTATACGGTATTTATCGGTCGGCGTATAAAAAGCCAGTTGATCGTGGCCAACGCCTGGCACCACCGCTCGGATGCCATTTCATCCTTGGCCGCACTCCTCGGTGTTGCCGGCGCGCGAATAAATCCCTCATGGCATATCCTCGACTCCTTTGCCGCCTTACTGGTATCCTTCTTTATCGTAAAAGTGGGCCTTGACATCCTAAAAAATGCATTAAGAGAATTTACCGACACGGCCCCTCCTCCCGAAATACTGGACAAGATGAGGGGCTGCGCGCTTAGTGTCGACGGGGTCATCGATATACATGATCTCAGGGTGCGAACCTCGGGAGGTCTTTATCAGATGGAGGCCCACATCGTAGTTGACGGTCAACTTACGGTTATAGAGGGCCACAAGATAGCAAAAGCTGTTGAGAATTGCCTGTATTCAGAATTGGATGATTTTGATCGGGTCATTGTACATATGGATCCGGCAACTTAGACACCAACCTCCTCGTCAATTTAATGATAATTCGTCAAATATCCGATCAAATAAGGAACATTATTCATCTTCTCAGCCTTCTCTCTCATGCAACACGCAATATCCATAATTGATTTGATTTATTTTACGTATGGCATAAAAATTGATTATTCAAATATGGTCTGGTATAGATATGGAACGGCCCATCAGAGGAAAGGCAATTACAACTTATCATTTCGGTATGATATGCTGAGGGCGGTGATAGGCAAAGATCGTCAGAAGCAGTATTTGCGAATCGCAACAGCAGGGTGATTTTCATTAATGAAAAAGGAAACATAATGGCGAATCCCTCCCTAATGGTTATCCCGTTTAATGCGTTGGGCAGATTAACTATTTTTTTGGTTCAAGAGATGGGAAGAGCGGGCAAATTCTTTATAAATGGCTCTTTTCATATATTTTCCCTTCCTTTACAGATATCCAAGATCGTCCACCAGGTCTACTTTATCGGCATGAAATCCATCTTTGTCATATGTCTGACCGGCGCCTTTACGGGGATGGTTCTGGGCCTTCAGGGTTATTATACCCTCTCAAAATTTGGTTCGGAAGGACTGTTAGGCGCTGCCGTAGCCCTTTCCCTGATTCGTGAACTTGGTCCCGTGCTTACCGCCATAATGGTGATCGGAAGGGCCGGTTCCGCAATGGCCGCAGAGATTGGAATTATGCGAATCTCAGAGCAGATCGACGCACTCGAGACAATGGACATCAATCCAATCCGATTTCTTGTAAGCCCAAGGATCGCAGCATCCGTAATCAGCTTCCCCCTCCTTACCGCCATATTTGTAGTGGTCGGGATCTGGGGCGGATATCTAACGGGTTCCGTCCTTTTGGGGCTTAATCCTGCAATCTATATGTACCGCGTCAAGTCGGGCATTATCATGGACGATCTTATCGGGGGAGGAGTCAAATCAATTATATTTGCAATTTTAGTTGCTACGGTATGCTGTTTCCAAGGCTATTTCACCCATACAAGGAGCGAAGGATATGGAGCCAAAGGGGTGAGCCTCTCGACCACCTCGGCGGTGGTTATCTCATGTGTCATGATCCTGGTCTCAGACTATGTTATGACATCTTTTTTACTTTAGGAATTTATAGAAAGATTGCAGGTTCAATATTACTCTTAGGTATACAAAATCAGTTGATGCCGGATAATCGGCCTTTATTCGTTATCAGGCATTCAGAATCAGATACCTATTGCATCGGGGCTTTATGAAACAGGCACTCATTCAGTTTATTAACGTTACCAAGGGCTTTGGCGAACAGTTTGTCCTTAAAGACGCCAACCTCAGTATCTACAAAGGGGAGATTACAACAATAATAGGAAAGAGCGGCGTTGGCAAGACAGTATTGTTAAAGCATATCATTGGTCTCGTGGAACCGGATTCCGGTCAGATATTGTTCCAGGGCCGTCCTTTTTCGAAAATGAGTAATGCCGAGAAAAAGGAGCTTAAGCGTAAATTCAGTTACATGTTCCAGGGAACCGCGCTTTTCGACTCGATGACCGTCTCTGAAAACATAGCACTGCCCTTAAAAGAAAAAAATCATTTATCAGATACGGTTATACACAGAATGGTTATGGGCAAAATGGAGCAGCTTGACCTCCGGGAGATAGGGGATAAATACCCCTCACAGCTTTCAGGGGGAATGAAAAAGAGGGTTGCCCTGGCAAGGGCCCTTGTTACCGAGCCCGAAATCATTCTTTTTGACGAGCCCACCACAGGCCTTGACCCAATCCGCAAAAATGCCGTCCATAGTAT
>JAFGIC010000150.1 GCA_016929815.1 Deltaproteobacteria bacterium | reverse complement strand
GGGCAGATCGGGGCCATCACCGGTGAAACAAGTCTGAGAGTTCACGTTAAACTCCTGGATTCACTCATGAATCTTGCGGGAGAGCTTGTCCTGGGAAGGAACCAGTTGCTTCAGGCAATAGCCTTTAAGGATTTGCATTCTGTTGATGCCTCCGGGCAGCGGCTGGATCTTATTACTTCCGAATTGCAGGAAGCAATTATGATGACCAGGATGCAGCCTATCGGAAACATTCTCAATAAATTTCCAAGGGTCGTAAGGGACTTAGCCAGATCCCTGGGCAAGGAGGTTATTCTTACAATAGAAGGAGAGGGTGTTGAACTTGATAAGACCATTCTTGAGGCAATAAATGATCCTCTTACTCATCTGGTAAGAAATGCAGTGGACCACGGTATCGAGATGCCGGAAAAGAGAAGACAGTCCGGCAAAAAGACAATGGGTCATGTCATGCTGAAGGCCTACCATGAGGCAGGTCAGGTTAATGTTGAGATTAATGACGACGGCGGCGGCATTGATCCTAAAAAGCTTGTGGCAACAGCCATGGCAAAGAATCTTATTACCGACAAACAGGCATTAACTATGTCGGAAAAGGAAAAGATTAATCTCATGTTCCTCCCCGGGCTGTCAACTGCTGAAAAAGTAAGCGACGTTTCAGGCAGAGGCGTGGGGATGGATGTTGTAAAGACGAATCTCGACAAACTGGGAGGAGTTGTAGATGTAGATTCAAGGCTGGGAGAAGGCACTACAGTTAAGATTAAGTTGCCGCTAACCCTTGCGATTATCCCAAGCCAGCTTATTAAAGTCGAGGGAGAGAGGTATGCAATCCCTCAGGTAAACCTTGAAGAGTTGTTCAGAATACCTGCCTCGCAGGTTAAGGAAAGGATAGAAAAGGTTGGCGATGCCGAGGTGGTGAGACTACGCGGAACCCTTCTGCCCCTGATTAGGCTTGCAGACGTTATAGGAGTTGACCGCACCTATGAAGATGTTGAAATCAATGGAATCCGGAAAGACAGGAGAGTTAATATCGCCGACAGGAGATCAAAGAAAAGTCCCCTGATAAACGACGATTCTTCAAAAAGCGATTATGGTATTCCTGTTGATGAAAATTATAAAGGGCAGCAGATTGCGGATGAGCGCTCGGAAAGGGACCGCCGTAGGTACACTGACAGAAGATACCATGCCAACAGCGCGATAAATATCGTTGTAGTTTATACAGGGTCATTAAAATATGGTCTGGTTGTGGACGAATTGCAGGACTCTGAAGAAATAGTCGTAAAACCACTCGGTCGTCATCTCAAACACTGTAAAGGATATGCAGGAGCTACAATTATGGGAGACGGACGGGTGGCGCTTATACTCGATGTAAGCGGTATTTCACAGATGGCAGGGCTTACTTCTATGGAAGGCACGGACAGGGCAAAGGAGGTCGCCTTTGAAACCAGGGCAAGCCAGTTAAAGGACGTCCAATCACTTCTTGTATTCAGAAACGCGGAGGATGAACAGTTTGCTGTCCCCCTGGGTCTTGTTGAAAGAATAGAGAAGATCAAAAGATCGCAGATCGAGAATGTAGGAGGCAAGAGGGTTATGCAGTATCGAGGGGCAAGCCTTCCGCTTATAGCCATTGAGCAGGTTGCGCAGGTGAAACCCATTTCAGATAAGGATGATCTGCTAGTAATCGTTTTTGTGCTTGCCGGGCGTGAGATAGGCCTTCTGGCAACGCCTCCCCTTGATGCCATCGAACAATCGCTAACGATCGATGACAACACACTTAAACAACCCGGCATTATGGGTTCTTGTATTATTGGGGGTCATACCACACTGATTATAAACATCTTCGGCATTGTAGAGGCGATAAATCCTAAATGGTTTGAAAAGAGAGAGGTTGTATGCATATCCGAGGGAAAGGCCGCTACAATCCTTTACGCTGAGGATTCCAATTTCTTCAGGAGCCAGGTTAAAGAGTACCTTATTGAAGACGGATATAATGTCATAGAAGCGGAAGACGGACTCATTGCATGGGATTTACTGCAGCAACACGAAAAAGATGTATCCCTTGTTATTGCAGACATAGAGATGCCTAACCTCGACGGTTTCGGGCTGACGCAAAAAATACGAACAGATCAGAGATTTTCTAATCTGCCGATTATTGCATTGACCACAATGGCAGGTGATGAAGATATTAAAAAAGGAAAAGAGCTGGGAATAAATGACTATCAGATAAAGCTGGATAAGGAAAAGCTGATGAACAGCGTCTATGATTTTTTGAGAAGATATGCTGAAAAGACAAAATAACCGATCGGGTGCATCTGACGACTGATTGCAGGATTGAGTTAGCGGGGTTATCGCAGGCTGCTGTTGATACTAATACGAGTTGAACGAAAATATGATATCCTATATTAAAGAACACCTGTTGTATCAGATAATGTTAATTCTTTTTTTTGTAATGAGCGTTTACCTGAGCTGCGTATTTTTTATTAACATACGAGGGCAGCAAAATCTAATCCGTGTTTCATCCGTAGAACAATATTCCTTAATTGTATCCGGCATAATGGAAAGAATGAATGAATATTTTTCAACGGGCGACAATAATTCTGTCGGGAAATATCTGCAGAGGATGAAGGAGGATGAGGACGGCATAGATATATTTATATGCAATTCTGATGCAGATATAATAATTGCAGCTGACAATGGAATTGAAGGAAAATCTGTTTCCTCCGTAATTGATGATGAGGATGTGGCTCGATCGGTTCAGAGCCTCTCATTTAACAATAAGGAAGAGTATGAATATTACTTTGAGACAAGAAAAGGAGAAAAATTCCTGAATATAGTTGCGCCCATAAAAAACAGTTCCGCATGTATCAACTGTCACGGAAACGAACAGGGTATGCTTGGCTGTGCAGTGATGCACATATCTTTGGCAAAACCCTATGGAATTGTAAGGCAGATAAACAATAAAAGCGTACTGGTTGGAATTACAGGGCTGGTCGGCGTTTTAGTTCTTTTATCTTTTATGCTGCGGAGGTTTATAAGCCGTCCCATCGATTACCTCTTGGAATCGATAGGCAGGCTCAGGGAAGGGGATTTTACCCACGATATTGCTGTAAAGGGCAGGGATGAAATAAGCCATATATGCGCTCGCATGAATCTGGTTAATGAAAATCTTAGAAATATGATCAGGGATGTATTAAATTACACCGATGAACTGTCTTCATCATCCAAGGATTTCTTAAATATTGCAAAAAATCTGTCAAGCAACTCGATCCAGACATCCGATATGGTTGATGCGGTCACGGCTTCATCAGAGGGAATGAATATGAACATCAAGGCGATTTCAAATTCAATTGAACAGACATCCCTTAATGTTTTAACAGTAGCCTCTTCCACTGATGAAATGAAGTCAACGATAAACGAGATAGCGCAAAATTCCGAGGAAGCCAGGGAGATCGCCGGCATGGCCGTATCTCAGGCTGAAGCAGCGTCGTCAAAGGTGGATGAACTTGGAAAGGCAGCCGCAGAGATCACACGAATGACGGACATAATAGCTGAGATATCCGACCAGACCAATCTGCTTGCTCTTAATGCCACAATTGAGGCGGCGAGAGCAGGGGCTGCAGGAAAGGGATTTGCTGTCGTGGCAAGCGAGGTGAAAAATCTCGCGATGCAGACTTCTGAAGCCGCGGAAGATATTGAAAAAAAAATAAAGGCAATCAAAAATTCTACTGAAATTACCGTCAGTCAAATTAAGGATATATCAAGGGTAATAAAAGATGTACATAAGATTGTGGACACTATAGCTATAGCGGTAAAGGAACAATCGGAGAGTGCAGGGACGATAGCTTTGAATGTAGGCAATGCCTCTGAAGGTATAAAAAGTATAAACGAAAATATCTCGCAGACCTCTATAATATCCGATGATATAGCGGGTTCCATCATCGAGGTAAACAATGCTGCCAGATATATTTCCAATAGCAGCGTAAATGTTCAGATGAGCGCTGAGGACTTGCTAAATATGACCTCCCGGTTAAAGGAGGCGGTAGGAAGATTTAAAATATAAGGTGATTATTCATCGTCAGGCCG
>JAFGIC010000149.1 GCA_016929815.1 Deltaproteobacteria bacterium | reverse complement strand
TTTGTTGTCAAAGAACCTGTTCTTGGCACCTACCGTATAGGAAACCATCCTCTCGGGCGGATCATCCGTGCTTCCCATGGCATTCACACGGTAGCTGGTTGACCTGTCCGCGTAAATCATCGAGTTTTCAGCCAGGTCATACTCTACGCCCAGTTTGTAATCCGGGTGCGAATATTCCTGGGTTGAATAGGTTGTTGCATTCGTGAGTCCTCCCGGCGCATTCCTCGCCGATTCAATATTATTCATCGAATCCCAGCTGTACCTGTAGCCGCCGGTAGTACGGAACCTGCCTGAAACAGGGTATGTAATATTTGCAAACACAGCCTTTGATTTCTGCTCGTTGGTATTGGATTCGTCAAAGGCGTCCGGGTCCACATAATCCGTACCCCTTGTATCCTCGGATCTGTAATAATTGCCTCCCAGTATCCACTTGAATAACGTAAAGTCAGAGGAAGATGCCATGCGCGCCTCAGCGCCTTTCTGCACATTCTCATTATCCCGGTATGCATCCTCGTATGTTGTTGTAGCATCGGGTCCCATACCGTTACGAACTTCCATGGTCTCAAACTGTGACTGTTCGCTCTCTGAGTAAGAAGGCACTACCGTTAAGGACGCAAATCCCATTTCCCATGCAAACTCAGCGCTTAGGCCTTTTGACGTCCTGTCGCTGGTATTGTTTCCAGTATCTGCATTCGACGCGGTCCAGGGATCATCTACCTCATCCTGGTTGTCAAACATTACTACGCCGCCGCCCATTCCGCCGCCGCCGCCGCTTTTAGAATAGTTGCCGGTTAACGTAATGGAGAGTTCATCATTGGCCTGATACAATGCCTTCAAACGGGCGGACTTGGCGTCCTCAGCCGTGGTTGAGTTGCCGCCGTCAATGTACGTGTCTCTTTTATTCATGTTAACAGCGGCACGAAGCGCCACCTTATCCTGCACGACCGGGACATTTACAGAGGCCTGTAAATTAAGAAGATTATAATTGCCGTATTCGATGGAACCTGAAGCCGAATACTTGTCGGTCTTGGGCGAAGCCGTTACGATATTCACGATACCCCCGGGTGAGTTACTGGCATACATTGTGCTCTGCGGCCCGGACAACACCTCAACGCGCTCTATATCGAAAAGGGCCTGTCCCGCGGTGTTGCTGCTGTTGTAGGCGCCATCAATGTTCACTGCAACTGTAGGAGTGGAGACGGTTTGACCTTTTTGTGTGGAGTTGTCATTCGCAATACCGCGTATGGCAACCCTCATACCGTCGCTTGACGAGTTGATAATTGCGCTTGAAACATCTTTAAGGATTTCGTCGATGTTGTTCATACCCTTTTCGTTCATCTGTTCGCCTGTTATGACCTCCATGGCGATTGGTACCTTCTGCTGGTTTTCTTCACGTTTCTGCGCAGTAACCGTGATCTCCTCCAGCGTAAATTCCTCAGTCGCGCTCTCCTGGGCGCTCAACAACGGGAGCCCTGTAAAGACAAGACTGAAGGTTGAAAGCAATACAATAAAATATCTATTCATAATCCTTTTCCCTCCTGAAACTGTTAATGAGTAAGATTTTTCCGGTAAAACCCGGCATGAGACACACTATTCACAAGCATAATGTATCGTGTCCATAGCCTATTTATTTACTATGACAGGATAATGAGTTGATGATGTTTTTGTAAAGGATTCTAGCCGGTTTACAAATCCATTTTAGATAACAGGCAATTACGCACTTTAAAGAGACAATCGGAGGGATCAATCCTACATTTTCTTCACTAAAAACTTAACAAAGAAATATAAAGCGATAAATTCCTTTCGCATTTGCCGCTATTTTAAAAATTTCTATCCTATTTTTGTGCGCCATAGACCTTTTTTCAGGCTTACAGGCAATAGGCCTTCATGAGATAAATCAGCCGGGGATGCATTGTTGCGCATCCGCCGGCCTTTTAAATTCAGGATTTACGTTTATATAAGATTAGAATCTTACCGTCAAGACACCCCCATAGGTCCTTGGATTGCCGACCTGCATATTGCCCTGTCCGTCCAGAAAACGTTTTACACAGTAATTCTCAATATTGTTAATATATGCGGACAATGTCCACTGACCGTCGGAATGGGTATAGGTCAATGAAGCGTTCTCCATAGTATAGGCATCCTGCCACCTTACCGCGGTCGTGTCTGTCGTATATGCCTCGCCGGTAGTAAGATCTATATTAACACCCTTGGCCATCCAGTTTAAGCATGTTTTCGACGTATAACTTGCATCAACGCTTGTCCTAAAGGACGCGCCATTCGGCAGCGGGAAATTATGGCTGTATGTCGCACTCAGTTTCCAGTTAGGCGCCTGTGGCATATCCTGATCGGCACAATCCAAGTCAGGTAACCCAAAGTCAATGTTGATTACATCCGGAAAATCAAAGATGAGTTCTCTAAAATATTTCTTTATGTATGATACTGAGAAATCCAGCTTGTCATTGCTTGAAATAATCGTACTTGTCTGGATGTCGGCACCATACACAACAGCGTCGCCTGTCGCTATATTGACCAGCTCGCCACCCCTTCCCCATGTACCCGTTTCCTCATTCCATACAGGATAAGAGCTGGGCGGCATATTTGCGTAATAGTCCTGATAATCATAATAATAGGCGGACACATTCAACTGGAGCTTATTCCCGAAGAACCTGTTCTTTGCGCCTATTGTGTAGGCCGTCAGAAGTTCAGGGGGCATCTGCCAATCAGGATCATCTGCCTTCTTCTGGGCTACTCCCCCAGCATTCAGCCGGTAGCTGGATTTTATATCGCCGTAAAGCATTGAATTGTCACTAAGGTCATACTCAGCGCCAATACTGTAATTAGGATCATTGTATTCCATGGCGCTTCCTTCCCAAGTCTCAGCCACGCCGCCCTTGCCCGGCACCTCATGGTTGATTGTCTCATTTTCATCCCATGAGTACCTTGCCCCGCCTGATACCCGTAAACGGTCTGTTACAGGATAGGTCAAATTGGCATAAATGGCCTTAGTGTCCTGATCATTCCATTGATCGTTGTATTGATTGTCCACACCCTCATCCTGGGCCTCCGCTATCCGGTGCTGTTCATCCTTTGCCTTGTACATGTTTGCGCCAAATATCCATTTAAACGCAAAATCCGCAGAGGATGTCATGCGCGCCTCAATGCCCTTTTCACTGCCGAACCCGTTATCTTCCGTATAAAAGTTCGCGCCACGGTCTGTCGTGGTGCCAGCGCTTTTGTTGATACTCTTTGTATAGGAGGGAATCACAGCTAATATTCCAATACCCAAATCCCAATCTATGCGGCCAGTTATCTTTTTCCTATTCTGATCTCTCCCCCTTCCTGCATTTCCTGCAGCTGAGGTCCATGGGTCATCAACCTCGCCATCTATTACCAGCCCAGCCGGCCCCATATTGTCATACCAATGCCCATCCACTGTGTCAAAAGGCTTGGCACTGGCAAACCCCTGGCCGCCCATCCTGGTGATCTCCCCTGTTATCAAGAAAGAAAATTTATCACTTGTTTTAAACAATGCCTTAAGACGGGCAGACTTTGAGTCTTCATCTGCAGAACCGTTGGACAGATAGCCGTCGCGCACTGATGTGTTAAAGGAAACTCGAAGAGCTATCGAGTCGTTGAGCGGCGCGTTAAGGCTTCCTTCCGTATGAAGAAGGTTGTAATTGCCGTATTCAAGTGTGCCTGAACCCTCGTATTTATCTGTCTTTGGATCGGCTGTCACGATATTTACGATACCGCCCGGCGTAGCGCTCGCGTACAACGTGCTCTGGGGCCCAAAAAGCACCTCTACCCTTTCAACGTCATACATGGACTGATTGTTGCCGCTCCTGTTGCTGTATACCCCGTCCTGGTTTACAGCCACAGTCGGAGCAGATGCCTGTATCATACGGAAAGAATTGTTGTCATTACTTATGCCTCGAATCGAAACCCTCAATCCATCATCACCGGACTGGGTTAGAACGCTCGATATATTATTTAGTATTTCGTCAATATCGTTCCTGCCTATCTCCCTGATGTCCTCCCCCGTGAGGACTTCCATGGCAATAGGGACCTTCTGCTGGTTCTCCTCGCGCTTCTGAGCCGTTACCGTTATCTCCTCGAGAGTGAATTCCTCTGCTGCCGATTCCTGGGCCGCCGTTGACGACAGGTCGCCAAGGGCAAAAAAAAGCCCGATTGCCGGTATCAAAAAAAACATAAACCTTTTTTTCTTCATAGCCCTCCTCCTTATTAATGGTTTTTATGAATCCGCCGGCCATTCCGGCGATACAAACTTTTAAAAATCACAACACCTGTAAAAGATTAGTCCATTATGAAGAAATTCCGTATGCCCATTCAAAGATAATCTCAAAAATTATATCCCAAGAAGCGAATACTGCATCATTACTTACTTAGCATTGTTTCTAATAATTACTCTTTATTTACCTAATTGTCAAGATATAATGCGAATCTTGTGAATTTAAAATGAAGAATAATAATTTAATATAAATGACTTTCGCGTATCAGTTGGAAATATTGCATCAGGAGGAAAATAAGTGTGCAGTATTGTGAATGTAAATAAAAGGTCCCGGCTGACTGGTAATCAGCCGGGACCGTGGAAAGTAAGTTTATTTAATCTAGAATTTCACCGATAATACC
>JAFGIC010000148.1 GCA_016929815.1 Deltaproteobacteria bacterium | reverse complement strand
TATTAATCAACTCAAGGGGATGCTGATATTGTGATTAATAAAAGATGCCAGTTGATTAAAAATAACCTCTTCTTTTTAACCGTTCTCCTCTTTCATCTCTTCAATCCGACAGCCGCGTCAGCAGGGGACAGGGTTTTAAGCATTCAAAGTGTCGATATCCCGCCTTATCAAGAGGCCATCAAAGGTTTTCAAAGCGCATGCAGTAAAGATATTAGAAGGATTGTTATTTCGGAAATCAAGGGAAGGGATATCATAAAAGAGATAAGGGAACAGGCGCCTGCCATTATTCTTGCCATCGGTATGGATGCCCTCGAGAAAATCAAGGATATTGATCACATCCCGGTTATTTATCTGATGATTCCAAATCCGGACCCAACGATGCAGGAGAACCGGAATTTTACCGGCGTCAGGATGAATATAAAGCAGGAGGATCAGGTTTCATTATTTCTTAAGGCTGTCCCCTCCATAAAAAATATCGGCCTGTTATATACCGCTGGAAAATCAGGAAGTCTTGCTCAAAGGGCGATTGATGCATGTAAAAATGCAGGTGTAAATGTGATCGCTAAGGAGGTAATGTCGTCACGGGATGTCCCGGCAGAAATCAAGGGAATGGAAGGAAGTATTGACGGGTTCTGGATGTTGCCCGATGTAACTGTTTTTTCATCAGAGGGAATCGAATATCTGTTTTTATTCTCCATGAAAAACAAGATTCCGATACTGACTTTTTCTGAAATACATCTGGAATCAGGCGCCCTGATTTCCGTAGGCATGGACCCGTTCGACATGGGCGCCCAGGCGGGAGAGATGGCACAGGAGTTACTGAAGGGGAAATCTGTTTCTGATATGCCTCCGGCTGATGCAAGAAAGGCCTTAATATCAATAAATATGAAGATAGCAGGAAAGCTCGGTATCACAATTGATATGAATTTATTCCCGGGCGCTGAATTCCTTAAATAGAAAAAGGCACTGAAAGAAAGGCGATAAATGAGATTTCATGGTCTGAAAAAAATTTTATCAGAACACTTTGCGGCCAGGGTGTTTGTACTGTTTTTAATACTGCTGTTCATTATAACACTTTCATTTACAGCCTTTTTCGTGCGTAGTCAGGGCCGATCCATGGAAGATGCACTGTTGACGAACGGCAAACTGCTTTTAAAACTTCTTACATATGATTCCAGAATCGGGGTATATTCCGAGAATGAGGGTTTGCTTAAAGATTCCGTCGGCCGCATCATTCAACAGGAAGAGGTTCTGGAGGTCTCTCTGTTCAATCAGGATGGGAAACTTCTGATAGATGCAGGGAAATCAGAAACGGCCCTTACGGATGAATCCGATAAGGAGAATGCAAAAAAAATAAAAGAGATAACGGATAACATTTCAATAAAAACAGCCCCTCTTATTAGAGACTATGGTGAACGGCTGGAATTCTGGTCCCCGGTTGTCTCAGAGTCAGTTTATACAACGGATGATTCCTTGTTTTTCGGCAATGGCGATGCGGATGTAAAGGAGCAACTGATCGGATTTGCAAGGATAACGGTTGATAAAAGGCCATTATCCGTACGTGTTAAAGGTCTTTTAATAAAAAGCTTTTTAATGGCTCTTGTCATATCGTTATTAGGATCGATATTTCTCTATATGTTGATAAAGAGGATCACCGGTCCCCTTAACAGATTGAATGAGGGCGTCAGGAAGATCGGAAGAGGGGAGACAGTTGAAAGGCTGCCTGAAGAGACCTCCGATGAGATAGGCAAGCTCGCCGTAGCCTTCAATTATATGTCGGAATCCCTCAGAAACAGGGAAGCTGCCTTGAGGGAGAGTGAAGAGAAATACAGGCAGCTTTTTGAACTTGAATCCGATGCAATCCTGTTGATTGAGGATGCAACCGGGAGAATACTGGAAGTCAACCTGACAGCGTCAAGGATGTATGGCTATTCGCGTGAAGAGCTTCTGGGTATGAATGAAAGGGACCTTTCCGCTGCCCGGGGAAAAGAAGAGCATTACAGCCCTGGAAGCAGTATATCAGCCGTCGCATATCATCACCGGAAGAAGGATGGTACCGTATTTCCGGTTGAGACATCAGTCACCCGTCTATCCTGGAAAGGCAGGGATGTAAGGATCTCTGCCGTGAGGGATGTTACGTACCGGATAAGGGCCGAGGAAGAAAAGGCAAGGCTTGAGGATAAACTGAGGCAGGCGCAGAAGATGGAGGCGATAGGGACCCTTGCGGGCGGCATTGCCCACGATTTCAATAATGTCCTGGGCATTATTGTTGTTAATACCGAACTTGCCATGAATGATGTCCCCGGGGAAAGTCAGGTGCAGGAAAATCTTGAGGAGATTATAAAGGCATGTCTTCGCGCCCGGGATATGGTAAGGCAGATACTTGCCTTCAGCCGGAAAGATGAGGCAAGGACACAACCGGTTATGGTAACCCCCCTTATTAAAGAATCAATAAAGCTTTTCAGGACATCCATGCTTGACAATATAGAAATAATCCAGGATATACGTTCTGAATCGGATATTGTAATGGCTGATCCGACGCAGATACACCAGGTCCTCATGAACCTGTACAATAATGCCGCCTATGTGCTAAGGGAAACAGGCGGCAAAATAATCGTCACCACCGACAATGTGGAACTCTACAAGGAAGGCACGGCAGAATACCCTGACCTGAACCCCGGCAGATATTTAAGGCTCAGTATAAGGGATACCGGTAAGGGTATACAGCCTGATATACTTGACAGGATTTTTGATCCGTATTTTACTACAAAGAAAGTTGGCGAAGGGACGGGTATGGGGCTGGCCATAGCCCATGGGATAGTCAAGAGCCATGGGGGAGCTATATCCGTCGAAAGTGAGCCCGGCAAAGGCACCTTATTTCATGTGCTTTTCCCTGTCATAGAGGCCGACATAAGGATAGAGGATAATTACGAGATTTTTTGTCCCACGGGGACGGAGAGCATACTTTTTGTTGACGATGAAAAACCTATTTCCGACGCCATGAACAAGACGCTTTCTAGGCTTGGATACAGGGTTACATCGAGGACGGACAGCACTCAGGCCCTTAAACTGTTTAGTGAAAATCCCGGGTCATTCGATCTGTTGATAACCGATCTTGTAATGCCGCACATGACGGGGCTGGAGCTTTCAAAGGAGGTTTCAAGCATCAGACCGGACATTCCAATTATACTCTGTACGGGGTACAGTGAGATGCTTGATGATGAAATTATAAATCAGGCAGGCATCAGGTATCGGACAACGAAGCCCCTCGTAATAAGCGAGATGGCAAACATTATACGTGAGACCCTGGATAATATAAGGAAACAATAATATATATAATACGAATAAACGAGATAAAAATGATGTGGAGGGATAATGGCAAGAATTGATGATTATAAACATGCTAGGTCCTTATCAATAAAAGAACTCGAAGGAAAGGACATTGAATCGATCGCCCGGTTTTCGGGCGCTGTGATGAACCATGACAGCGATGGGCAGTTAAACGCCCTTTCGATAAGGTTCTTAAACAGAGATGTTATTATTTCACACCCTGGAATGAAGTTTTCATATAAAGACACCGGGGATGATGTTCCCCTTCAGGACCAGGTACTGATTCTTCACTACCTGGTCGGGGCGGGAAATTCCGGCGAAGGGGAAGCCGTCGAAAAATGGGTTTCATTTCAGGATCTGCCCGAGGGCAGATTTTACATGGACTCGTTTATTAAAAGAGCAAAGGAGCCGCTGCTCAGGACATTCGGGTCTGATCCAAAAAAGATGGCGGAACTCGCCGAAAGGATGTATGGCGCTTTCCCCATAGACTTTGGAGATTTTTCTATGGTCGTAAGGGCTCTTCCCATGGTCCCTGTTGCGCTTGTACTCTGGCAGGGTGATGATGAATTTCCACCTGAGGGAAATATATTGTTTGGCCACAACATATCCGGGATTCTGCCCGCCGAGGATATAGCATTGCTTGCGGGCATGGTTGTATATCCGATGGTAGGGATGGCGAAGAGATAAAGGAGAAGATTATGAAAACAAACCACCCCCTTGTCGGAGTTGTAATGGGGAGTCTTTCGGATAAGGATGTCATGGAAGGCTGCATGACGACATTAACGGAACTGGGGATACCGTGGGAGGTCAAGATTACTTCAGCGCACAGGACCCCGGCACAGACCCGTGATTACGCTGAAAAGGCTGCTGAAAGGGGCCTTGAAGTCATTATAGCCGGTGCAGGCTGGGCGGCCCATCTCGCAGGGGTAATTGCCTCTTACACACTGCTTCCGGTAATCGGCGTTCCCATAGATTCCTCGCCCCTCAAGGGCATGGATTCGCTGCTCTCCATTGTGCAGATGCCTCCGGGCATTCCTGTTGCCACTGTTGCGATAGGCAAAGGAGGGGCGAAAAACGCAGCCATACTGGCGGCACAGATCCTGGCGCTCAAACATCCTGATATTGCGGATAGTATTAGGGCACACAGGGAGAAGATGACGCTTGATGCAGCTGAAAAAGGCAGGAAATGAGAGTGCCTGTCGGCAAATCACGCATAATTGATATAATTGGAAAGACCAATTTTAAAAAAGGCATTGATGAGGCAAGGGGCGTTCTCTTATCGGGAGGGGTAGTCTCCTTTCCGACGGAAACCTTTTACGGCCTTGCCGTAAATCCGATGGATGAAGATGCCGTGGATCGTCTGTTCAGGATCAAGAAAAGAGGACCGGACCGTCCTATACTGATCCTGCTGCCTTCACTGGAATCCCTTGATCTGTATGCAGCTGAGATACCGGATATTGCCGGCGACCTGATAAAAAGGTTCTGGCCCGGGCCGCTTACGATCCTGTTCAGGGCCATGCCTTGCCTTTCGCAAAGACTTACTGCAGGGACCGGCAGGATAGGTATGCGCCTGTCAAGCCACCCGGTTGCAACTGCCCTCGCAGGATCAATCAATTCCCCGGTGACAGGGACAAGCGCAAATATTTCAGGAAGCCCGGCGTGCAGGACCGCCATGGAGGTCTATGAATATTTTAAAGAGGATATTCTTATCCTCAATGGCGGAGAGACCAGGGGTGGAATAGGATCGACAATACTTGATGTCACCGTTAAACCGCCTGAAATAGTAAGGGAAGGGGCTATAGGAAAAGAACAACTGGGGCTGGGATAAATGCAAGGCGCACCCTCCTTCATCTCTACGGGACTTCGGCGGGCAGGAGGCCCATGGCTCAAGACACGAGGGAAGATCTATTGTCTATAATCTTATAAGCATCAAGGGTCTGTAAATTGTCCATGAAAAATATTCTCTATGCGATACTCTCCGGTGTTATGCTTACTGCTTCTTTCCCTCCCGCCAGGCTGGACTGGATGGCATGGGCAGCTATAATACCCCTGCTGATAAGCATTGAGGATAAACGGCCCTTGAACGCCTTCAGGCTCGGTATGATTGCGGGGCTTTCCCACTATTTGACGCTTATCTACTGGGTCCTGTTTGTTATGAACGCCTATGGAGGGATTGACCTTTTTACTGGCTCTTCCATACTGCTGCTGTTTGCCCTGTATCTCGCCCTGTATCCGGCGACCTTTTCCCTTCTCGTCAGTATTGCAAGAAACAGCAGGTTCGTCGTAATCCTGACCGCCTCCATATGGGTCTGCCTTGAATATTTAAGGACAATCCTTATTACCGGGTTCCCGTGGTGTCTCCTTGGATACAGCCAGTTCAACCGTCTCGCCATCATCCAGGTTTCCGATATCACGGGAGTTTACGGCGTATCCTTTATCATCGCAGCAGTCAACGCATTAATATATCGTATTGTGTTCAGTAGTACCCATGCACAGGAGAAAAGAGGGCTTGTTATGGAATCCTCCATAATCATTGCGCTTTTCATAATCTGTAGTGCCTATGGGATTTACAGCATCTCCGGCACAGTGGATGATAAAGGAAGAGAGACAATAACAGCATCAGTGATACAGGGAAATATTGACCAGTCAGTGAAATGGGATCCCGCATACATGGAGGCAACCATAGAGAGATATGTTTCCCTGTCAAAATCGACCTTTGATAGTCATCCCGGTCTCATTATATGGCCGGAGTCTGCCGCGCCGTTCTTTTTTCAGGAAAATACAGAATACAGCGAGAATATCCGTGATCTTGCTGAAGAATCCTCGGCATGGCTCATATTCGGCTGCCCGGCATATGAAGAGCAGGGTTCGGTTATAAGCTATTTCAACCGTGTCTGCATGATTTCGCCCGAGGGTGTCCTTGCTGCCTATTACGATAAGGTCCACCTTGTGCCTTTCGGTGAATACGTGCCTTTGAAAAGATTTATTCCGTTTGTGGACAGGCTTGTAATATCCGAGGGCGAGTTTTCACGGGGAAGGGAATCAGGCCTTCTGAAGATGAATGGGATCAAGGCAGGTGCGCTTATATGCTATGAGGCGATCTTTCCCGGGCCCGCAAGAACAGAGTTGAAAAACGGCGCAAGATTTTTTGTGAATGTGACAAATGACGCCTGGTTTGGAATGACAAGCGCACCATGGCAGCATCTGTGCATGTGCGTATTCAGGGCAATAGAGAACAGACGACCATTCATAAGGGCTGCAAACACCGGTTTCAGCGCATTTATTGACTCGCTAGGCAGGATTACGGCAAGAAGCGGCCTTTTCACCGAGGAGGTCTTAACAGGAGAGGTCCGGACGGATTGCAAAGAAATAACATTTTATTCCAGGTACGGCGATATCTTTGTTTATCTGGCTGTAATAATATGCTTGATTAAATTTTTACATGAATTATGTTATCATCTTATCAAAAAGTGACGAGATATACATAGGGTTAGATAAAAACCTTTTCAGGAGAAGATAAAATGAACCGTGAGTTGATTGAGAAGATAGATGGAATCATTGAAACGTTAAATGACCTTAGAGGTCATCTTTGACCTGGATAATAAGGAAAAGGAGCTTGCAGGACTTCAGAAGACGATGTCTTTTCCTGATTTCTGGAAAAAAAATCAGAGTGAGGTGTCCAGAATCAATCAGGAGGCATCAATGATGAAGGAGGACATTGATCAGTGGAACAGATTCCGACGCGATGCAGAGGATGCCAGGGTCCTTGTGCAGATGGCCTATGATGAGAATGATGAATCAGCGCTCAAGGAGATAGAGAACGATTTTAAAACCCTGGAGGAGAATATCAGGTCGCTTGAATTCAAGTCGCTTTTAAACGAGCCCGACGACAGCAGGAACGCCATTGTATCCATTAATGCCGGCGCCGGCGGAACTGAGTCGCAGGACTGGGTCGAGATGCTCTTCAGGATGTACCTGCGCTGGTGTGAGTCCCGCAAAATGGAAACCTCGGTAATAGATTACTTGGCGGGCGAGGAGGCTGGTATCAAAAATGTAACATTTACGGTCAACGGCCCATATGCATACGGATACATGAAATCGGAGCATGGCATACACCGTATGGTAAGGATATCGCCCTTTGATGCATCGGGGAGAAGACACACGTCCTTTGCATCCGTTTCGGTAATACCGGAGGTTGATACCGACATAGACATTAAGATTGAAGAAAAGGATCTGCGCATTGATACCTTCAGGGCAAGCGGACCGGGAGGCCAGCATGTGAATAAGACCAGCTCCGCAATAAGGATTACACATCTCCCTACCAATATCGTCGTACAGTGTCAGAATGAAAAATCGCAGCACAGGAATAAAGATACTGCCATGAAGGTATTAAAGGCCAGACTGTATGAGATTGAAAGGAATAAGCTTGACCAGAAAAAACAGGAGATACATCAGAAACAGAAGGAGATCGCCTGGGGAAGTCAGATAAGGTCCTATGTGTTTAACCCATACAGACTGGTAAAGGATCACCGGACCAATGAGGAGGTCGGGAATCTGGAAAAGGTTATGGACGGCGGGATTGATGTTTTTATCGACGCCTATCTGAGGATGAACATAATGAAACGCACCTCAAAAAACTGACGTTTGCTACAGCCGGACTTCTAAAAAAAGGGGGGAAAGCATGCTTAAACCAGGCACAAAAATAGAGATGACAAAGGGATACAGGGGGGTTAAGGGAGTAATAACAGAGTTGACCGACTCATCCTATGAGTTTTATCTTATTAAACTGGACAATGGGATAAATATTGTAGCGGGGCCATCAGCCTTTACGATTGAACAAGATAAGGCATGAAATTGGATCATTTGAGCTAATTAAAGATAAAAATTAGTTGACAAATTTTATAAAAGATAGTAATTTAACAAAAATCTAAACAACTTAAAGGATGGTTGGATATGAAAAATATAATTGGAAAAAAGTATTCGGGAGTCATATCGTTATTGGTTATCCTTTGTTTTTTAATTATTCCAACCTTAACTTTCGCCCAAAAACTCACCCATATCGTTGAAGAGGGTGATACCCTGTGGGATATATGTGAGCAATATTATGGCGATTCGGACCTGTGGCCCAAACTGTGGGAAATGAATCCCTTTATTACTAATCCCCATCTGCTCAGGAAAGGTGACGTTATAACCCTTTTTGAAAAAGAGCCTGTAAAGGAAGAAGTCAAAAAGGTCGAAGCCCCGCCGGTGGAAAAGGCCCCGGCAACAACAGTTGAACATGAAGTAATGGGCATCGACGTCTCTGCCCTTACGGAGTTAAATGCCATAGGGACCCTGTACGCTGATGAGAACCAGGTGTGGGGACATATTATTGCCTCGGGAGATAAAAAAATAATGTTCTCCAGCGGGGAGACTGTTTATGTGCTTTTTGACGATACGAGAGATCTTGATATAGGGGAAAGGTTTTTAGTCGGAACCTCATCGGAGCTTTTAAAGCATCCCGTCACAAAAGAGGACCTGGGCCGCTTATTTGCTGTCAAAGGAGTCCTCGTCCTCCGGGAGCGTCTGGGCACTGCGCAAAAAAAAGATGAATACTATGAAAAAAAGAATGTCTTCATGGCCACAATAGAAGAGGCGTATGATTCGATAAATATTAACGATGAACTGATGCCCTATAAGCAGGTTGCATCCTGTATCCTGCCGGTTTCGCTCAATAAAAAAATAACAGGAAACATAGTCGCAGCCAAGAATCAGCTGGAGATTATCCACCCTAATTCCATTGTCTATATAGATTCAGGTTCCGGCGACGGCCTGAAGACGGGCTGTGTAATGGATGTGATCAGGCAGAATTCAGTCCCTGATCCCGATTCGAAAGGCAATATCATCCTCCCTGACATAACTATAGGGGAAATACTTGTTATTGAGTGCAGACCTGGAAACTCGACGGCAATAGTCATTTCAATGGAAGAACCGATCTCTATAGGCTCTTATATAAAGGAATTATCCTGGGAACAGACGCCTGAATTTCTGTCGGCATTGTCTGATTGTCCCATAAAATGAAGTGTGTCCTTAAAACGCCCGAGCATAAATAAAAGTCTTGACTAATCAAGTCTGCTTTGTTTTATAATCCCGCCTTGTCAAGTCGGAGATCTTTACCTTTGATATTAGGACATTTTCCCAATACCAATCGGAAACCATGTCGGATTTGTCGGAAAAAAGATGTCTGTGGCTGGCCCTGGCGATGATCCAGGGCCTGGGCAATATCGCCATTAAGCGGCTGCTGGAACGTTTTCGGGAACCGGAAATGATATTTAAAGCAAGCCTGGCAGAGTTGTGCGAGGTGGAGGGGATCAGGGAAGAGATTGCCCGTTCCATTGTCAAAAAAAGGTATTCAGGCGATCCTGAGAGGGAACTCATAAAGGCGGAAGACCAGGGCGTAAGGATAATTACCTATAATGATCCGGAATATCCTGTACTGCTCAGGGAGATACATGATCCGCCCGTGGTGTTATATATCAAGGGCAAAGATATCCCCGGCAACCGGACCTTTATAGCCGTTGTGGGATCAAGAAATTCCACCAGTTACGGCCAGAAGGCAGCAGAAAAGATCGGGCAGGGTCTTGCCAGAAGAGGTCTGGGTGTCGTAAGCGGGATGGCAAGGGGCATAGATTCATCTTCACACTGGGGATGCCTGGAGGGCAAGGGCATTACAATAGCAGTCCTGGGCACGGGTATTGATGTGGTATATCCCACGTCAAACAGAAGGCTATATGACCAGATTGCCGAAAAAGGGGTTATTATATCCGAATTTCCGATGGGATCGCCCCCTGTGCCGAATAATTTCCCCATCAGGAACAGGATCATCAGCGGCCTGTGTAGGGGTACGGTAATAGTTGAGGCCACAAAAAACAGCGGATCGCTTATCACTGCGTCACTTGCACTCGAACAGGGGCGAGAACTTTTTGCAGTGCCGGGGAGTATAAATTCCTTTAAAAGTACGGGTTGTCATTATCTTATAAAACAAGGGGCCTGTCTCATTGAGAATGCCGATGACATCCTTGAGGCTCTGGGCATGAATTATCCGTCTGTGCCGAAAACAGATACATTCAGGGAGATGATGCCTGAAGGAATGGATGATGCGGAATCGGAATTATATAATATTATAGGGGATTACCCGGTTCATATTGATCAGATAGCGAGGGATGGCAGAATGAATCCAGGAGAGGTTTCGAGCCTTCTCATGAAGATGGAATTAAAAGGGTTGATAAGACAGCTTCCGGGGAAGATGTTTGTCAGATAATTTAAAACTGTTTGGGAAATGGAAAAAGAAAAAAAGACTCCAAGATCACATGGCGCAAAAGGCAGACAGCTTGTTATTGTCGAGTCGCCCGCGAAGGCCAGGACAATAAATAAATACCTGGGGCCGGAATATATTGTAATGGCGTCCGTCGGACACGTGAGGGACCTGCCGAGCAAGAACCCTAAAGGGGTCAAGGATCCCGTGCCGGGGGTTGACCTGGAAAATGATTTCAGGCCTACATATTATATAATCAAAGGGAAAAATTCCACTGTAAAGGAATTAAAAGAAGCTGCAAAGGAGGCTTCAGGGATATGGCTGGCAACGGACCTTGACCGGGAGGGAGAGGCTATTGCCTGGCACCTGGCGGAGGCCCTTGATATAAGAACTGAAGAGGCCAACAGGGTGGTCTTTAATGCAATAACAAAGAATGAGATAGAAAAGGCCTTTCTGCATCCGCATCGCATCAATATAGACAAGGTAAATGCCCAGCAGGCCCGCAGGATACTGGACAGGATTGTAGGTTATGAGGTCTCCCCGCTTTTATGGAGAAAGGTGGCAGGAGGGTTGAGCGC